>JAIEPP010000441.1 GCA_019748335.1 Xanthobacteraceae bacterium | reverse complement strand
CCCTTTAAATCTATCGCATGTGAACCAGCTCACGCGATGCGACGGCCCACGGCTTTAAGCTGCGATAAGACAAATATGTTCAACAATGGAGGTCGCGATGCCTAAATTTTTGACGGCAGTCTCCTTGGTCTTTTTGCTAAGCCTTGGCTGGGGAGTAGAGCCGGCTCGGAGCGCGAATGCCACCTTCAAGATGACCAATTCGGCCCCCAGTATCATTCATGTAAAACTTTTCTCGCAGAGCCGTCACGGCTGGCAATGGCCAAGCTCCAAACGACATTGGATCTTGGACGACGGCAAGCAACACACATTAACGGCAGGCAATTGCCAGTCTGGCGAAAAGATCTGTTACGGAGGATCATACGAAAATAAACGAACCCATTGGGGGGTTGGACTTGATGGGAACAGACCTTGCGCGCATTGCTGCATCACCTGTGGTGCATCGCACGCCTGGAATTTGACAGGCGGCGCTGCGGATGTCGCGTCTCGGCCTTCGAGCGGCCGCATCGACGACGGCCCCGTACTTGTGCCGGCAGAGGATTAAGCCAAGCGTATTTGCTGCGCTGCCCTTCGCCGCTGCGCCCGGCAATCAGCGCAGGACGCACATCATCGATTGCCGGCTCCATCGGTAGTCCCGCCCACACGGGGGCGTCGGCCGGGACGTGGCCGGGCATTCGTTCCGGACCGGCAATGCTTCCTGCCAGCCGTCGCGGACGCATGATCCGGAGCCGGTGGCGTGGCAGCCGACGCCGCAGAAGCCGTCGGCGAGGGCCGGTGTTGCAAATGCGAAAACGAAGCAGGAAGCTAGGCCGGCAGATCGCAAGGTCATTGTGGCTCCTCCTTGTCATTCGGATTTAATGACGCGGATCAATGTGGCCGTATCAACTTCGTTCCCGGTGCAGCTTCGTCCCAAGTCTTCTACGCGTAATGGCCGTGAATATCCGGTCTGGCTTTCATCCTCGCGAGCCCTATCCGGCGTAAGCGAAAATGACTCGTTTGAGCTTCGGTATGACAATCACCAAACCGGTCCGCCCGTGCGAGTAGAAACTTCCTGGCGTCGAGATAGCGTCGTCCACCAGCGCCTCCACGGATTTGTCGACATCGATCCCGAAGCCGTATTGATTGAGATAGCCTGATATTTTTCTTCCAAACTTGCTGACCGACCATCCGCCCTCGCCGTCCGCGATCGGAGTTTCATGCCACTCCGAGTGGGTCTGCTGATGGCCAACGCGCCGCTCGACGTTTTCGGGACGATTGAAGAAACCCAAACCTTCGGAACCGATCTTGCGCACGATCGCGTCCGGCAGGTCGTACATCAGAATGCCGGTCTCGTTGTCTCCCGGCAACGGCAACAAAACCGAACCCCAATTCTCCTCATTTCGATACAGAATTTTCGTGACTTCGAGGTCGGCAGGGACATGAGCCATTCTGCTTTCATCTTCTGCGATCTTGAAAAGCCCATAGGGGACAGCAATGAGGACAATGAACGTCGCAACGCAACCCAAAGCGAAACACCGCAGAAATTTCCTGGCCAAAGCGAATGATCCGTCGAATTGTTCAACCTGCCGGACCATCCAATGCCGCGATCCGCGACTCGGCAAGCGTCATTCCCGTCAAAGTTCGGCAAGGCAGGTACGGGCCTGTCCGCGTCTGTGAGCCCTTGTCCGGGCCACCTGCGCGCGCCGTTTCCGCCAAGCTACGCGACCGCCCGCCTGAAATGGCGACGGCTGCCATCATCAGGGCCGTTGCGGCTTCCTTGCCGCCGTCAACAATAGTTCATTGGGACCGACCCAACCCGCCGCGGTTTCATACCGGCCCAGAGCTTGTTCCATCTCGGCCCACGCGGCTTCGGCTTTCGCAGCATCGAGGCTGTTCACGATCCGAACGACCGGTGCTGCCGATGTCCGGACGAACTTCATGTAGTCCTTGACTGTCGGTAGGTGAAACGGCGCCGCAATTCTGGTTGTCGCTATCTCCTGGAATCCTGCTTCCCTGAACAGGTCATCGATCAGGCCAGGCTTGCCGAGGCTGAGCAGCCCGCCAGGCTGAAACGGATCGCGCGGCGGCATGCCCGCGTGTCGGAGCGCCGTCGACATCAGCGTCGTCACGCAGGGATTGGCCTGCGGCGATCCGAACACCATCGTACAGACACCGCCACCGGGTTTGAGCACGCGCGCCATTTCACGTAACCCCTGTAACGGGTCGCCGAAAAACATCAGGCCGAGCCGACAGACCACCGCGTCGAACCGGGAATCCTCGATCTGCAATTTTTGTCCGTCCGAAACCCGGGTCTCGACGTTGCTATGACCCGCGGCGGCGACCTGCTGTGCTGTGAATCGAAGGATCTCCGGCGAGAGATCGGTTGCCAGCACGTAGCCGTCGGGACCGACCCGCGTGGCGACGTCCAGGGTCTGGTCGCCAGCGCCGGCGGCCACATCGAGAACATGGGCGCCCGGCTTGACGTCGGCCATGCCGAGCATCGCCTCCGTCGCCTGGCGCAGCCACGGCCGAATGACGGCGCCGGAGTCGTTCCAGCCAAGGGCCGTCTGGTCCCACTGCGCGCGCATCGCCGCTGTGGCAGCATCATGGTCGATGGAAGGTTGATTATTCATGGCGCGCGCTTTCGAACTCCGTTTCAGACAGGATTATTCCGGCTTGATCTTGCCGTCGCGAACAATGGTTTTCCATTTGGTCAACTCGGTCTGCAGATGCACAGCGAACGCGCTCTGCGAGCCATCGATCGGCGTATATCCAAGCGCCGCCAACCGAGCCCGCACGTCCGGCAACGCCATGATCTCACCGATTTGCCGATGCCTGAGTTCGACGATGTCGTCAGGTGTTGCCTTCGGCAGCAATATTCCATCCCAAAATCCGACCTCATGGTTCGGTATGCCCGCCTCTTCCAACGTGGAAACGCCGGGAAATTCAGCGGCGCGCGTCTTGTCGGCAACGGCCAGCAACCGAAGCTTGCCGTCGCGCACCAGCGGGGCAACGATCGGAAGCGTGAGATGCAAAATCTGGGTATGACCGGCAACCGTCGAGGTTACGGCCGGAGGCCCACCCTGGAACGGGACGTGCACGACGTCGAGCCCGAGCGTCTGTTTGAACAGCCGTTCGCTTGCCAGGTGTGGCGAAGAACCATAACCCGGTGAGGCATAATTGTACTTGCCGGGGTTCGCCTTCACCAGCGCGACAAGTTCCTTGATGGTGGTCACAGGCACGGACGGGTTGACCGAAATCGTTTCGGGCGCCGCGATCAACAGTATGACCGGTGTAAAACTGTCCGGGACCTCGTAAGCAAGTTTTTCGCCGATTGCCGACTGAACGACGAAGTTCTGATTGACGATGACCATAGTGCAGCCGTCAGGTAACGCCTTGGCGGCCGCCGCGGTGCCAATCATCCCGCCGGCGCCTGGGAGATTCTCGACATAGAATCGTCCGCCCGCCTCAGAGAGCTTTTGTGCCAGGATTCGCGCGATCACGTCGTCCGGCGAGCCCGGCGGGTATGACACGATGATCTTGACGGGTTGCGGGCATTCAGCCCTGACCGGCTGCGCGAGTGCAGACGACACGACGCCGATGGTGACCAGTCCTAGAAGCAGCGGCCGTAGCGGGCTTTTCATCATGACCTCCCGGATATCGCAAGCGGCCAAGCAGAAAAGCACCGTTGGCACCTGGTCGAGAGCCTAGTGCGCCGGTGCAGCCGTCGTAAGCCGCAGGATTGCGCAACCCCGCCGCAGAAGTGCATAATCGCGTCATGTTCGATTGGAACGATTTGAAGTATTTTCTGGCCGTCGCCCGCCACCAGAGCACGATCGCCGCCGGGAAATCGCTGGGGCTAAGTCAGTCGACGGTGCAACGGCGCCTGGCCGAACTGGAGCGCGCGATCGGGCAGCCTCTGGTGGAGCGGCGTCCTTCGGGCTATCGCCTGACGAAATTTGGCGAGGAGTTGTTGCCCCACGCCGAGCGCATCGAAGCCGCGGTAACCGACTTCGAGCGGCGCATCAACGATGAGGCCCACGACCTGACCGGTGTGATCCGGGTGACGTGTCCGGAACCGATCATCGGCCGGATGACGAAATCCGCTTTGATCGAACGCTTCCAGGCCCGCCATCCGAAGCTTCGAATTGAATTCGTCACCAGCGACCGTTACCTCGATCTGTCGAAAGGCGAGGCCGATGTCGCGTTCCGGTCCGGCGATACCGACGACGAACTCGTCGGCCGCAAGGTCGCGGATTCGATCTGGGCGGTTTATGCGAGCCGCAGTTACGTCGAACAGCATGGCCGGCCCGCAGCGGTGAGTGATCTACCCAACCATCCGCTTGTCGGCTTCGACGAAACGCTCAGCATGCACCGCGCATCGATATGGCTCCGGGACGTGGCGCCCGAGGTCAAGATGTCGGCACGCACCAACAGCGTGCTGGGTCTTGTCTATGCGGTGAAGTCGGGATTGGGGATCGGACCGCTGCCTGCATCGCTCGGCGACGCCGAACCCGATCTGGTGCGCGTGCTCGGACCCATTCAGGAACTGTCGCGCAGCTGGCGCCTGCTGGCGCATCCGGACCTGCGGCGCGTTCCGCGCATTGCGGCGTTCTTCGACTTTATTCTCGCCGAACGAGAGTTGGTGAAAACCATTTTGGCCTGATGCAGTATGGCCTGATGAATGGGAGGCGGGCTACCCGCCTCCAAGAGTGTCAGTAACAGGCAGCATCTGCAGGACGAACACCCGATGACAAATGACGAGGATAAACCGCTTCCCGCAGTCGGAGCCTATTGGATCAAGGAGGAAGATTATCCAGCGTTGCTGCAACTTCTTGACGATGGCGACAAGATGCCACCGAACTGGAAAGAATGGCAGAAGATGGCCGAGGAAATGGAGCAAGGGCTCAAGGCCTATGGACACGTCGTGCTGCGTGTTTACATCGACCCCGCCACATTCCCGGACTGGTGCGCCGCCCATGGCACAAGCCCGGGCAGCGCCGGACGCAGAAAGTTCGTCGCGGCGGCGGTGACCGAGAGATATGGCCCACAATAAGACGTCCCGTAGTCATTTCGCAAACGGCCGATGCGCCGTGAGCGGTCACTCCATGCACTGCATGGTCTGCCTTCAGCCGTGATACGCGAACAGTTCGATCGGGTCGTTGAAGCCGCGCACCGGATGTTCGCCGACGCGTTCGAGCTCGAAATCATCCTTGACGAAATCGGCGAACGCGCGTGACAGCAGCACCGTACGGCTCAGTTGCTTGGTGAGGGTTTCCATACGCGAAGCCATGTTGACCGCGGGGCCGATGACGGTGAAGTCGAGCCGGGCGCGCGAGCCGATATTGCCGTACATGACGTCGCCGACATGGATGCCGATGCCGTAATTGAGCGGCGCACGGCCGGTCTCGCTGTTCTTTTCGTTCAGGGCGACCATGGCCTGCCGGGCTTCGGATACCGCACGCAGCAGGTTGGCGCAGGCCTGGGGCTGGCTGAGCGGAAAGATCGCGAGCATGCCGTCGCCGATGAATTTCAGGATTTCCCCGCCATGCCGCGCCACCGGCTCCGACATCGCGTCGAAGTAGCCGTTCAGGAGATCGATGACATCGTCGCGCGGCCAGTTGTCGGAGATTTTTGTAAAGTCCCTGAGATCGCAAATCATGATCGCGGCGCTCACCGTCGTTCCGGTGCCGCGCCTTGTAGCGCCGGCCAGAATCAGTTCGCCGGCATGCGACCCGACATAGGTTTCGAGCAGCGTTCGGGCCAGACGATTTTTGATCCGGATTTCGCTGACCAGCGCCAGCACCGGCAGCACGTTCAACAGACTGGCGAGATGCACGTCGTCGAACCCGCCGGGACGGTCGGTCGCAAAGGTCACGATGTGGCGCTTGCCGAGCGTATGGTACAGCGGCCACGCCACATAGTCGGTCAGGCCATTCTCCCGCATCTCGTCATAGACCGCGTGCTGGCGGCCGAGCGCGCGATCGCGTGCGAGGTTCTCGCGTATCTCGGTCGCACCATCGTGGATTTCGTTGGCGGGACTGCCGATATATTCGGAGCGTTCCCGGACATCGTAGTCCACGCGCGCCAGTTCGGCTTCGCGCATCCCGTCGGCCCACATGATCCGGGCACCCAGCCATTGCGGATGGTGGATCAGGACATGAAGCGTCGCCCGCTTGACCGGAATGCCCGCCTGCTGGAGCCGGATACACATCTCGGCGAAGATATTGTCGATGAATCGCTCGTCGCGGGTGCCGTTGGTCAGCCATTGCACGACGTCGCTGACGGAAGTGGCGGTGACGGGATCGATGTTTGACGGCGCGTCCATGCTTTACTCCCGGGCAGCCCTCAATCGGCGGCACCGGATATGTCGTGTACCCGCCCGACCGCGTCAATGGCGGCTGCCGCAGAAGCCCGATTTGCGCAAGAAGCAGGCATTTTGGCCGCGCCAGCTTTGACGTCGGGCGCTGTTTACCTTGTCACAAATCGCAGGGCTCCCCCACACCCGTCGCCGTGGCCATGCCTGCAATTGAACCAACACCAAATCCAGCCACACCACACCAAGGCAGGGTGCGCTGATGCCATGACTGCCGGCCGCCCTGACGATTGATGACGGCCAGCGGTCGGACCAGCGCTTGATGAGCGGATGTTTGAATGCAGTTCTTCCTTTATGAGATCGTCGCTCGCATCGTCGCGATCTATTTGTGCGTCGATTGCTACCGCAAACTGCGGGACGGCCTGGCCGAGCGGAAAATCGCGTCCTACAGCTCCGATCCCGTCAACTGGATCCTGGACGCGTTTATCGACCCGTCGTTTCATGTTGCTCAAAGAGACACCGCGCCGGTCCGGTACTGGCTCGTCATGAGCCTTCAGATGATCGCACTGGCCGGGTGCTGCATCGTTGCGATATTCGGCTGGTTCCATCCCGCCTGAGCAAGCTGGCTGTTGGCCGGCCAGCCGATCATCACGGCAGCCGCGACGCGCGAAAGCTTATGTGCCGACCGGGGCCGGCTGGACGTCATCCCATCCGGCCGGCCCCTGCTGTCTCCGCATGGTAGAGCCAGGGCGTGAACTCACCAACACGATAAGCGCGCGCCCTGGTTCGGTACTAATCCGGCACGCGGTCAGTAGTCCCAGAAGACCGGGACAAAGCGAAACGCGTCGCCCTCCGCCGCGACCCGGCCGACGGACGGGAACGGCATGTGCGTGGCCACCAGCATTTCGCCAGTCGCGGCCAGCTGCCGCAGAAGCCGGACTCGAACGCGGGCCGCCTCTTCGGGGTCGTGTTCGAAACCGTTGTGCCAGTCGGGGTGGTCGAACCCGACCGTAAACACGGCGTCGCCGGCGAACGTCAGGGCTTCGCCGCCGGAAGTCAGGCGGACTACGCTGTGGCCGGGGGTATGGCCGCCGGTGCGACGGACCACCACGCCCGGCGCTACCTCGTGCGCCTCATCGAACTGCCGCAGGTGGTTGTGATACACTTTCTTGAACTGCCTGGCCGTCGCCCGAAGCGCGTCCGGGAAGCCCTGCGGCATGCTGGTGCGGGTGAAATCGGGCGCCTCCCAGAATTTGACTTCGTCGGCCGCCACGTGGATTTGCAGGTCCGGACGCAGCCGCTCCTTCACCCCGTCGACGAGCAGCCCGCCGACGTGGTCCATGTGCATGTGGGTGAGGATCACGTCGGTGACGGATTCGAGATCGATGCCGGCGGCGTCCAGTCGCCTGATCAACTGCCCGGCCCTCGGCAAGTGCAGGTCCGGGTCGGACCCCAGTCCAGCGTCGATGAGGATGGTCTTGCCGCCGCTGCGCACCACGACCGCGTTCAGCGCCCAGTCGAAAGCGTCCGGCGGCAGGAACATATGGTCCAGCCAGCCCGCCCGGACGGACGCGTCAGCGTTGTGCGCCAGCATCTTGGCAGGAAGCGGCAGCACCCCATCGCTCACCACCAGCACGTCGATCTCGCCGACCCGCACGGCGTAGCGCGAGGGTACCAATTCGTCGTGCCCGGATGCACCAAGGTGCTCAGTACTGTGCAGATTCATGTTCTTCTCCTTCTGGGGTTGCGGATCATCCGATCCATCTTCGAAAATTCTTGGCGCTCGTATTCAGAGGTAGGTCACGCGTTCCGGTCAGCCGCCGCGAGTGCTGAGGCGCGCTCGGTCTTCGGCGGATTGCGTGAGGCGAAAGCGCCCGGCTCCTACGGCGGCGAGCAATCCGCTTTCCGCGACATCGGCATGGGGCGCTCACATGATGCGCGGCAGCCCGCAAAACCGAGTGACCGGCCCCGCTCGAAGACGACTGCATGTGCGGGCTTCAGAGGCCACTCGCCGGAGATCGGGACGCCGTCCTTGATCAGGATGGAGAGCATTGGAGCAATGGCTCGAGCTGCCTGCGCCGGATTCTCCGCTTCTCCGCCCGCCGGTGAGGTAAAGCGAACCGTCAGCGAAAGTCCGTACATCAAGGCGCTCGCGATGACCCGTCGCCGCGATGTGATTGCGTATGGGCCGATCAAATTCTTCCAGGCCATTGTCTGTGTCCCTTCTTGCGTAAGCGCCGCGATGAGCTCGATGTAACGGATCAAGACTGCGGCTACCCCAGAGCGATTGCCGTACCTGTAGAGCGATTGCTGCTAACCTGCCCGCCTCCGCCAATCGCTCGGCGTTGCGCCGGTCAACTTCCTGAACGCCGCAGCGAAGGCGGTTTGCGACGCATAGCCGAGCGCCACTGCGACGGAGACGACCGGTGCGTCAGTGTCGCGCAGCATGTTCATGGCCTGCTCCAGCCGGTGCTGGCGCAGCCAGGCGTGCGGTGAGAGCCCGGTGCTTTCCTTGAAGGCGCGGCAGAAGTGGAAGCGTGACAGCCCGGCTTCCGAAGCCAGCGCGGCGAGTGAGACGTCCGCAACATCGTCCGAGCGCAGGCGCTCGATGGCGCGAAGCAGCGCCTTCGGCGACAACCCGCCCGCTGTCGGCCGGAACGCGGTCGGCGCGCCGCTGTGCGCCGCGAGCATGCGCGTGGCCAGCAAGTCAATGAGCTGATGCCGGAACAGCGCATCCAGGGCCCCATTGCCTTCCACGGCATCGGCCGCGCTCAACAGCAGACGGGATGTAATGGGATCGGGATGCGCCGTTCGTTCCAGGAGATCGACTGGTCTGGCCGTGTCGGCTTCGCGGGCAACACGCTCGAGCGATGTATGCGGAAGATAGAGCTGAACGACATCGACGGGCTTCGGAATATCCCATCGGGAGCTTGACCCTTCCGGAATGATGATCACGACCCCGGGACGAAAGGTTCCAATCGCAACCGACTTTCCCGAGCGCCGTTCCATGCGCTGCATCGAACCGTTGTAAGCCATGATGACGTGATGGGTCATGGGCTCAACGACGTCGTGCAATGGTTCATGCTTCCAGTGCGCGATACCGGCACCGGAGGAATCCAAGGCCATGTGAGATGGTGTGGTCCCGAGTACGCGTGCCATCTCCGCGTCGGCGGGACGGCCGTCGGCAGGCGCGACGTTGCTCTGGCCCTCGCCGGACGCGGCGGGCGTATTGTTCGACGAATCGCGCAGGATCGGCTTGGTCATGGGCGTGCGCTCGCATCAAGCGTTCTATGCATTGGTCGCTGCGATCAGGGACGGTCGGTTTCGATCTGACGCAATTGGCGGCCAACCGGTCCGCGACATCACGTTTCCCCGATTTCGCCGGCCGTGGCCTGCTCCTGAAAACGGGACCAACATGCGCTGGTGCGGGCCGGAAAGCCTTGCAGCCATGCTGAATTGCGGTTGGATTTTCCTTGGATTTCTGTCCAACCGGAGCGCGATGATGCAGTTTTCGTTCGAAAACCTTTGCCCCGACGCCGATCGGCGCGAGCCAAAGCGTGGCGCCGAAGTTGCTGAGGTGCCAGGCCGGATTCGAAGGCCGTCTGGCTGGCAATCGAGCCTCCCGATCTCTAGATGTGGATCAGTCAGGAGCCCGACATGGCATCGCTTTCAATCCTCGATCTGGTCCGTGTTACCCAGAATACCGACGCGCGCGGCGCGTTCGACAATGCGCGCGATCTCGCCGCCCATGCGGAACGATGGGGCTACCGCCGGTTTTGGGTCGCCGAGCATCATAACATGCCGGGCGTCGCCAGTGCGGCCACGGCCGTGGTCCTCAGCCATATCGCGGCCGGCACGCGCACGATCCGCGTCGGCGCCGGCGGCATCATGTTGCCCAACCACGCGCCGATCATCATCGCCGAGCAGTTCGGGACGCTGGCAAGGCTGTACCCCGGCCGCATCGACCTCGGCCTCGGGCGAGCGCCAGGCACGGATCAAATCACCGTCCGGGCCTTGCGCCGGACATTGCAGAGTTCAGACAATTTTCCGCAGGACGTGCTCGAGCTGCAGGCTTTCTTTGCGCCGGCGGGGCCGAACCAGAACGTGCAGGCCGTGCCCGCCGCAGGCACCGAGGTGCCGCTGTGGATTCTCGGATCGAGCACCTATGGCGCACAACTCGCCGCCGCACTGGGCCTGCCCTACGCCTTTGCCTCGCATTTCGCGCCCGAGCAATTGCTGCCGGCGCTGGACATCTACCGCAGCCGCTTCGAGCCATCCGAGCAGCTGGCGAAGCCTTATGCCATGGTCGGCGTCAATGTCATTGCCGCCGACACCGACCGCGAGGCGAAGCGGTTGGCGACGACGCAGCAGATGTCGTTCACCAACATGTTTCGCGGCAAGCGCGGCCTGAGCCAGCCACCGATCGACGACATCGAGACTTACTGGTCACCCGTCGAGAAGGCGCAGGCGATGCAGATGCTGGCACGTTCCATCATCGGCTCGCCGGACACCGTCCGTGCCGGGCTTGCGGAGTTGATCGCCGAGACCAAGGCCGACGAATTGATGGTGGTGTCGGACATCTACGATCATGGCGCCCGCTTGCATTCGTACGAGCTGATCGCCGCCGCGCATGCCGGGCTTGAGAGCGCCGCGATGACAGGCGTCGTCGCGTAGCGTTTCGGATTGGTGATGAGATCAGCTCAGGTGACGGCCTGCCCCAGACGGCGGCGCGAACGCTTAAGTGCGGAAAGGCCGGCTGGACATCTTTCATCCGGCCAGCCCCTGTTCGCGCTCGACCTCATCTGTGGCGTCCACCGGACCGAATGTCCGCTTTGCTCCCCCCGAACGGACATGGGCAGGCAGGCAGAGCGAGGATTTCGGCGAGGCCCAGACGGGTCTCAGGTTTCCGGCCAAATGTAATGAAGCCGTTCAGCCAGTTTTGAGGTTTTCGCGGCAGACTCGAACGATGATCGAGCGCCGAACAATGCCGCGACACAACGTAAACCGGAACGCGACCATTGCGTTTGGCGGCGGCGAGGTCAGTTGTACGATCCGAAATATTTCTTCGATTGGCGCGGCGTTGGACGTCTCAAGCGCCGTTTCAGTTCCGCACGAGATTACATTGCTGATGGCCGATGGTCATCTCAGCCAACATTGCTATGTTGTTTGGCGCAAGCCGAGGTGTTTGGGCGTGACGTTCGACCGATTGAACGAGCCGAACGTCGCGTAGCCGAATATTCGGCTCAACCAGCCGACCCCCCAGCATAAGTCAATGAGGGTGACCGTATTTGAACGGTGTCGCGAGGCTTCATTTTTGAATCGACTCCCGGGCATAAGAGGAATCCAATAAATTTATCACCGTTCCGATCCCGGCATCCATCGGTGACAGAGAGTGTTGTGCTCCCGCCGATCCAAGGGCGAGCATCATGCCCCAAACTCAGTCTGTCCAGCAGCAGCCTGCCACTGTGCGGTGCCGCTTCGAAATGACAGCAGCAGACGCGCCTTCAAGTCATGAGTTCTGCGTGTTTGATTTCCCCAGGTGCGAGGGATGCCCAAAGGCGATGCACGTCATCAGAACGGTTGGAATCTCGGAAGATCCCATGAAGTCGATGGCTTGGAGCGGATGGATTGCTGGCGCTTTCCGTCCCAGAAAGTAGCTAAGTGCGCGATCGGGGAGGACCGCTTATGGAAAAGTTCATTCACCAACAAAACTTGGCCCTATTCGAAAAATGTCTCGCGCAGCCGCATACTGACGCGGAGCGAGAAGTACTCATGAAGTTACTAAGGGACGAGCAAGCGCAAGAGCCGCCGCCGAATGGCATTCCAAAACCGTCTTGAGTTGTATCAAGCTGTCGCCGCTCGGGAAGGATTGAATACACAGCCGTCTTCAGACCCGATTTTATATCCGATTACATTGGGCGTCATGCCCCCCGGATCCCCGAAGCTCAATGTAAGCGCCCCGCTCAGTATCCCCCTACTGAGCGGGGTTACTTTTGCCGCGGTAAGTTGTCGTACATATAAATCTTACCCCGCTATGTCGCCTATTGGCGCACTTAGCGGACATTGACGCTCGGCCGGATTTCCGTTTGGCGCCAGAGCAGATGTTCGGTTCGTGCCGGCCTTCGATCGGGAGCCGGCAGGAAGGTCGTTCGCGCCGCCCTCTTGTCGTAAGGTCGATCGGCAGCATGCAGCCTTATCCAGGCGAGCGCTCCACCTTGTGACGCAGCCAGACCATTCCGCCCTCCAGCGTCTCGCAATGCGTGAGCCGCAACGACTGCCCGGCACCGGGACGATCGTCCTCCGGGCCGGCGTAATCGACGATGCTCTGCGTGCCGGCAACTCCGTCCACCGCGGGATGGATCAGCGTACTGAACTCGTCGATCAGCCGGTGTTTGAGGAACGCGCCATTGATCTTGCCGCCGCCTTCGAGCAGCAGCTTCCTGGCGCCGAAGACCGAAGCCAGTTGCTCCATTGCCCCAGCTAGGTCATCGCCTTTCGCGCCGGCAAAGACATAGGAAACGCCATCCTCGCGAAGTTCGGCGAGATAGGCGTCTGACACCTGTTCGCCGAGCACCACGACGATGTGGTCGCCACCGACATTGTCCTTGCCGTAATGCGCACGGCCCGATGGATCGATCGCGACGGCGAGCTTGCGGCCATCAGGTTTGGCGATGTGCGCTTCACGCGGCACCTTTGGCGCATCGACGATGCTGCGTTCGGTCCCCTTGGCCATCTCGCTCATGGTCTTGCGGCCGACGATCCATCCATCGGCCTCGAAGCTGTCATGCACTTTTTCATAATGGCTGCGCAGAACGTCCTGTGAAATGCCCGTGGCTGCGCGGGTGAAGCGGCTGGGATGCAGCCGTCCGTCGATGGACGTACCCATATGGCAGATGATGTAGGGTCGCATACGCTTCTCACCGGGTTGGGGGTGTTCGTTATTCCGTTCTCAACGCCAGCCCAGCGCGGGCGCGATGTGCTTCAGAATGGCCTCGATGACGTGGGCGTTGTAGGCGACGCCGAGTTGATTGGGGACGGTCAGCAGCAGCGTGTCGGCTTCGGCGATGGCTTCATCCGCCTTGAGTTGCTCGATCAGCAGATCCGGCTCGGCGGCGTAGCTGCGGCCGAAGATCGCCCGCGTCCGCTCGTCGATGAACCCGACCTGGTCCTCGCCCTCGCGCTCATGTCCGAAATAGGCGCGGTCGCGGTCGTCGACCAGCGCGAAGATGCTCCGGCTGACCGAAACCCGGGGCTCGCGCGTATGGTCGGCCTCTTTCCAGGCGGCGCGGTAGGCGCGGATCTGGGCTGCCTGCTGGACGTGGAAAGCTTCCCCGGTCTCGTCGTTCTTGAGCGTCGAGCTCTGCAAATTCATGCCGAGCTTGGCCGCCCAGACCGCTGTCGCGTTCGAAGAGGCGCCCCACCAGATCCGCTCGCGCAGGCCTTCGGAGTGGGGCTCAACGCGCAACAGCCCGGGCGGGTTTGGAAACATCGGCCGTGGATTGGGCTTCGCAAAACCCTCGCCGCGCAGCAGGTCGAGGAATACTTCGGCATGATGCCGCCCCATGTCGGCGTCGGTCTGGCCTTCGGCCGGCTGATAACCAAAATACCGCCAGCCGTCGATCACCTGCTCCGGCGACCCCCGGCTGATGCCGAGTTGCAGACGCCCGCCGGCAATGAGATCGGCGGCGCCGGCGTCTTCGACCATGTAGAGCGGGTTCTCGTAGCGCATGTCGATCACGGCGGTGCCGATCTCGATGCGGCTGGTCCTGGCGCCGACCGCTGCCAGCAGCGGAAACGGCGAGGCGAGCTGGCGCGCGAAGTGGTGGACCCGAAAATAGGCGCCGTCCGCCCCCAACTCCTCGGCGGCGACGGCGAGGTCGATGGATTGCAGCAGCGTATCCGCAGCCGAGCGGGTCTGCGATTGCGACGAGGGCGTCCAGTGCCCGAACGAGAGGAAACCGATCTTTTTCATCCCGGCAATCTAGTGATGCGTGGGGCGATTTGCCAGAACGTCTCCTGCGCATGGCTGCCGCCGCGCGACGGGCACCTTACGCCAGATCGTGTGCGAACCTATCAGCCGTCATTGCGAGCGCAGCGAAGCAATCCATCTTACCGCGCGAAGAAAGAATGGATTGCTTCGCTGCGCTCGCAATGACGTTGATGGAGCGGAATACTCAACTGCGCCGTTGTATCGCCGGCGCAAAAACGGCTATGCATGTCCCGCTTTCACCGAGGACTGGAATGAAGCCCGACAACGACCCTTCGCCGCCGCCGTTTGGCGCGTTTGCCCCGACTGCCGCGCAGGCGGCGATCATTCGGCTGGCGCACGGCTCGCGGCTGAAGCGCGGCGCGTTTCGGCCCTGGCTGTCGCGGCTGGTCAATCTGCTGCGTGCGGGCCCCGTCGACGTCGCCTATCAGGGCGCGTCGTTCCGCTTCTATCATCAGGCCAGCGCCACCGAACGCGGCGCGCTGTTCAATCCCGACTACAATCTCGAAGAGCTGAATTTCCTGCGCGCGCATGTGCCCGCCGGCGGCGTGTTCGTCGACGTCGGTGCCAATGTCGGCACCTATGCGCTTGCGCTGGCGCGGCAGGTCGGGCCTGCCGGCAAGGTGATCGCGATCGAGCCGCATCCGATCACCCATGCGCGGCTCGCCTTCAACACCGCGGCCTCCCGGTACAGCCAGGTGAAGCTGGTGGCGGCGGCCGCCGCCGACGCCGACGCCGAACTGATGATCGAGACCGACGGCGACAATCTCGGCGCCAGCCACATCGTATCCGGTCAAACCTCGGGCAAGGCCATCAAAGTGCCGTCGCTGCGGCTGCTGCGCATCCTCCACGAGGCCGGCGCATCGCAGGTCGACGCGCTGAAGATCGACATCGAGGGTTTCGAGGACCGCGCACTGATGCCCTTTTTCAAGGAGGCCCCGCAATCGCTGTGGCCGCGCGCGGTGGTGATCGAACATCTCTCGAAAAACGAATGGCTGCAGGATTGCATCGCCGACATGATCGCGCATGGTTACGCCGAGACCGGCAAAACCCGCAGCAACACGCTGCTGGTCCGCGGATCTCGTTAAGCCCGTGACGGCATTGCCGATGGAACATCACCGCGTCTGCATCGTTGTCCACGATGCCAATCGAACCGCCAGAAATTCCACCGGCAACGCCGGGCCATCCGACCGAACCGCCGCGCGAAGAGCCGCCGGGCAACCCTCGCCCGGAGGTGCCGCCGCCGATGCGCGAACCGGGCGCTCCACCACTGCCGCAGGAGCTGCCCGGCAACACGCCGGAAGAGCTTCCGGTGCGCGGGCCGGCTGGACCTGGCGCACCGAATCCGGCTACCGATTAAGGGAACAACACGGGGCCGGATTTGAAAGCACGGCCTGAATACACCATGAACAATGATGCACGCACCCTGTTGCGTGCATGAAATATATAGCTTCCGCGTTGAATAGCCCGCCACATTCCGGCCTAATGATTGGCCGTTGATCGACTTGCCGAAAGCCTCGGCGAACGAGATTTCATAGCGACCAAGAACCTTTCGAGGACCAAGGACATCATGACAAACCTTCGCTTCGTGCTGCTTGCCACCACGGCCCTGACGGTGACGCAGCTCGCGACTTCCGCATCGCATGCGCAAACAGCGCCGCTCGTTATGGCGCAGAGGGAAGAACTCGGTCCCGACGGAAAACCAAAGGGCCCGCCGCCAAGGGTTGCGCCGCCGCCGGCTGCCGCACCGGCGCGCCCTGCGCCACCGCCCCCGGCCGCAGCACCG
>JAIEPP010000024.1 GCA_019748335.1 Xanthobacteraceae bacterium | reverse complement strand
GACAGCCGACCTGACGCGATGCTATGCGCGGTACCCGACGCGGTATAGGCATCGAACGATTCCGCGCCGCTTTCGCGCACCAACTGAAAGTAATCAGCACCGGAGAGGCCAACGAATACGCCCGTGGAACTGCCGGCGATTTTACTGGCCGCTATGCCAGCGTGCTCGATCGCCTCCCAGGCGACCTCCAGCAGCAAACGCTGCTGCGGGTCCATCGTGCGTGCCTCACGCGGAGAGATTCCAAAGAAATGCGCGTCGAAGCTGTCAACCTGCGAAATGAATCCACCGAAACGGGTGTTCATTTTGCCAGGTGTGTCCGGGTCGGCGTCATAGTAGTCGGTGATTTTCCAGCGATCGGCCGGTACTTCACTGATTGCGTCGACACCCTCCCTCACCAACTTCCAGAAACGGTCTGGCGTATCCGCACCACCGGGGAGCCGGCAGCCAATGCCCACGATCGCGATTGGCTCATGGCGTGCCTGTTCAAGTCGCTGCACTCGGCTCTGTAATTCGGCAGCGAGGAGCGCGAGACGCTTAGGCGAATATTGACTGATGCGTTCGAGGAAATCCTGCATCTACTGGCTCCGTAACTTTCGCTCGAACAACTCCTCGATCTGTTCCTCGGAAAGGCCGTCAATTGCCTCAACTGCGTCGGCAACAGGCCGACGATCAGGACCGGCGTCCGGTCTGACCGGCAAAAATGGAGGGGCTACCGCCTGAACCAACACATCGCCAAGATAGCCCGCCAATGCCTCAATTGTCGGTCGATCGAATACCAGCGTGGCCGGCAGGCTGCGTTCCAGCGCCAGCCCATTCCCCAGCCGATTGCGGAGTTCAACAGCCATCAGGGAATCCAACCCCAGTTCATTCAAAGGTTGAGACAAATCGACGGACATTCCATCAGGCAATCCGATCACCGATGCGACCTGCTCTCCCACGAATGTCAGCAGCATATCGTCGCGCCGGGCCGGTTGCGCCGCTCGCAAGGCAGCTAGCCACTCCGTTCGGGCGGCGGCAGCGGTCGCGGCCATCGACTTTGACGGCGTGGAGGCCGCTGCCGACGGTGACTTCGCTCGCGATGATCGCGCAGATTGACCACGCATATGTTCAAAAAATGCAGTATCGCGATGCTGTTGCAACAAAACTGGCCAATCGATCGGACATGCCGCCACGTGCGCCGGCGCGGAGCGCATCAACGTATCAAACATCTCCAACCCGCGTTCCGGCGTGATGGAACCAATGCCTTTCACGCCGAGCCGGTCGTGCAGTCCACGATCGGCTGCCGATCCAATACCGCTCCACCCACCCCAACCGATGCTGAGCGCGGGCAACCCGAGCGCGCGCCGGTGGGCTGCCAATGCGTCGATAAAGGCATTTGCGGCGGCATGGTTGGCCTGCCCGGCCGATCCGAACACCGACGCAACCGACGAATACATTACGAAAAAATCAAGCCGAAGACCCTTGGTCAGTACGTGCAATGCCCAACTGCCATCGACCTTTGGACCCAGCACTTGGGTGAAGCGGGACCAGTCCTGTTGCAATATGGCAGCGTCCGCGAGAACACCGGCCGAATGGACGATACCCCGAAGGGGCGGCAGCTCGGCTTCAATCGTGGCAAGCACGCGAGCAACCTCGTTGCAATCCGAGACATCCGCCTGGATCACCCGGATTTGCGCCCCCAGGCTGTGCAGCGTGGCAAGGCTGGCTTCGTTGGCCATGCCGACCGGGTGCCGACCTACCAGCACGACGTGACGCGCCCCCTTTGCGACAAGATGCTCGGCGGTCGCCAGACCAAGACCCCGTAGGCCGCCTGTAATAAGGTAGGTTGCGTCCGGCGACAGCTCATCAGGCCAATTGATGCGATCATCACATTGCGTGAGCACGATCTTTCCGATATGGCGTGCCTGCGCCATACACCGGAATGCATCGGCTGCCCTTTCGAGCGGAAACAGGCGCATCGGCAATGCCTGCAGGTCTCCGCGCGTAGCGGCGTCAATCACATCCGTGAACAGGCGAAGCCACGCAATTTGATCGTGGCAACGCATCGCCGCCAGATCGATCGCGAAATAGCGAGCTTTTGGGCGCAGCTTGTGAAAGCGCTCCGTGCTCCAGATATCGCGTTTGCCGATCTCCAAAAAGCAACCATGCTGCGCGAGGCAATTCACGCTGGCATCGATGAACTCGCCTGCCAACGAATTGATGACCAGATCCACGCCGCGCCCATCGGTCAAATTCAGCACGGAGCCGTCAAAGCCCAGCGTGCGCGAATCTAGTGCGTGGTGGACCCCCGACGCGAGCAGATGGGCCCGCTTGGATTCGCTTCCCGCCGTCCCAATGACGATAGCGCCGGCGCGCAGCGCGAGTTGCACAGCGGCACTACCGACGCCGCCCGCCGCCGCATGTATCAGCACCGTGTCACCGGCCTTGATCTTTCCAAGATCGAATAAGGCGTGGTGAGCAGTCATGAAAGCGAAGGGAAGCGTCGTAGCGGCAGCGTAACCCAGCCCAGGCGGTAACCGTACAGCGCTATGGCTATCGCAGACCGCGAAGGTAGCAAAACAGTCTTCGGCCAGCGCAACGACGTCGTCTCCGACCGCAAGCGCGGTCACGTCCGGGCCGACTGCAGTGATGCGTCCGGCGCACTCTCCACCCAACGGTTCCGGGTCCTCGCGCATCGCCACGGCATTCATCAGGTCGCGAAAGTTCAAGCCTGTCGCATGAACCCGAATTTCGATTTCGCCAGGACGGAGGTCCCGTCGCGTCGCCGGTCGAAGCAAAAGTTCTTCAAGCAGGCCGCTTTTCGGCTTTTCAAGGCGCACGCAATGGGGCGCCGATATCGGCCGGCCGGCCTGGCTGTGCTCAAGGCGAGCGACGTATGCCGTGCCGGCGCGCACGGTAATTTGCAGCTCATCGTTCGCCGCCGCTATCGTCCTTAACAGATCATTCGCTTGCACGGCGGCGGTACTGTTCGGGTCCAGATCGATCCATGTCGGCTTCAGTTCGGGGTGCTCCAGCGCGATCACGCGTCCCATGCCCCACGAAGGCGATTGAGCAAGGGCCAATTCATCGGTCTCTTCGGCCGCCTGGGCGCCACGGGTCACCACCCAGAGTCGCGGCGTCCCGCCGCTCGGAAACGACTGCGTCCCGAGGGCTTGAACAAGCGCCAGCAGGGAGCCAAGCTGGACTTGTTGTTCCCGAGCCGGCAAATTTGGATCCGCGTCGTTCAGCGCGGGCAAATCCAGGGCCCACAAGTGCACAATGCCATCGACATCCGCGACAGCAGGCTCAAGCGCCCGGCGCATCTCGTGCACGGTTGAGGCTTCGATCAGGCGATCGTTGACCCCCGCATACTTGCTTGGCCGGCAACGCAATACAGTTACTTGCTTGCCATCGGCACAAAGACGCTGCGCCATCACCGTGCCCACGCTGCCCTCATCGGCAAGTACGAGCCATCGCCGACCGGTCGGCAACACGCTCTCCTGTTTCAGGGGACGGCGCGCAGCCATTAGAAGTTCGTTGGACCCCCGGTGCACAGGATTCAGTACCGCGGCTTCAAAGCCGCTGGCCGCGAGCAGTTCGAGCCAGGTCGCGCGGTTGAGCAATGGATAGTCGGGCCGCAAGCCGACGTCTGTAAACCGCCACCAACCGTCTGTGAAACCGAAGGTGACATCTACCCAGCGTTCGCGCCCGCCGATCTCAAGCAGCAAGAGCATTCCGCCGGGCGCAAGCAGTGAGCGTACCCGCTCAAGTGTCGCGCGCAGGTCGGCCGTGGCATGAACAACATTGGCGGCAATAACAAGATCGAACTGCCCGCTCTCGATTCCCTGCGAAGCCGGGTCCTTCTCCACATCGAAAGTCTGAAAATGCATGAAGGCATGGGCGGCGAAACGTTCGCGCGCCTTGGCAACAAGCAACGGGCTGATATCGGTAAATAAATACTCGCTACGCTCCGGCATGACCGGCGCGAGCCATGAAGTCGTCCCGCCCGTACCGCCGCCGATCTCCAATACCCGCAGGCGCCGGGCTGCCGGCAGCGACCTTAGCGCGACCTGTACGGCATCCCGCGCAAGTTCATTGTAGACTTTGGACTCGGGCGAATCGCGATACAGGGCTTCGACGTCGGCAGTAGAGCCGTTCGGAAACAGGCGCTGCAGCGGGTCGGCCTCGCCACGCAATAGCGTCGGCAAGAACTCGGCGCAGGCCTGGACAAGTTTGAAACGCGCAGCAGACTCCGGGTGATCTGCCCTCAGGCCTGCGATTGAGGCCGGCGCGGCGGACTCGAGAGATGCACGCAATACCACCCAGCCCGCCTCATCGGTGGCTTTGTCGCGCGCAAGCAACCCGTCTTCGACCAGGATATCGAGCAAACGTACCAGCAGGCGACGATAACGCGGGGCGACACCCAGTCGTTCGCCCAAATCATCGGACGAAACACGTTCGCCCACCCTTGGCGACCAGCCAAGCTCGACGAAAGCCCGCGCAATCCATGCGCCGCAGTAAGCGTCGAGCGCTACCGTAGCACGATGGTACCCTTCCAGATCATGTTGACGTGCGAGCGGCTCGAGCCTGGAACCAATTTCATTCTCGAGGGTCCGCGGAGCGGGCAGCCATGAAACGCCATCTTCGCGCTTGCGATCGTCGATCTGCCAAGCGACTTCGTAGAACGGTGATGCGACGGCCTCACTCCGCGATGTTGGGCGCAGCACGATACCACGCAGTTCGGCCACCAAGCCGTCTTCGTCATAAACGCGGAGGTCGGCGCGTATCGTCGCATTGCCTGATGAACCGGCATCGGTCAGGACGGCATGACTCCAGATTTTGCGTCCAGCGGCACGGATGCGAACGAACTGCTCGATTGCAAGTGGCAACCACGCTTTTTGCTGCGTCAGTGAGGAGGGCAGCGCCCAAGCCAAACATTGCAGGCATGCGTCAAGGAGCGCGGGATTGAGCAGATAGCTGCCGTGACCGGCCGAAGTTTCGTTTGGCAACTCGATCTCGCCAAATGCTTCGCCATCGCGCCGCCTGATTTCACGCACACCTCGCAGGCTCGGGCCAAATGCGAGCCCATGTTTTGAGAGACGGGCGTAATGAGTCGGTGCATCAACGCGTTCGGAACACCGGGCCTCGATCGACGCTTGATCAAGCCGCGCGGTTTGCAGCGATGTCACCGGCTCCGCGCGTTCCAACGTTCCCTGGGCGTGCGAACGCCAATCGCTTGCGGCGGAAGACACGCTCGACAATATTTCAAATGACGCACCACCGCCATCCGAACGCCGAACAACTACCTGCACGATACGTTCCTGCTCGCCTTCGAATACGAGCGGATCGGCAATCGTCATGCCACGCAACGTCGCTTCCGAGTCGAACACCTCGCGGTAGGCGGCAATAGCCAATTCGATAAACGCCGTGGCCGGCAGAATCGCGCGACCCTGGACCTGGTGGTCACGCAGAAAGACAAAGTCGTCGCTGCGCATCGATTGCTCGAACAGAACCACGTCCCGGAGCGCTGAACGCAGCCGGGTTCCGAGCAACGGGTGCCCCGATGCGACACCGTTCGTTTTGCCCGATGCGCGAGGCGATGGACCACGAGCCTGAAACCAGCAGCGCTCGCGCTGAAACGGATACGAGGGCAAGTCCACCAAACGTTGCGGTCGGGCGGCCCAGACCGCGCGCCAATCGACCGCCACGCCGGCAACGAACAGCATGGCAAGCGCCTCGGTAATCTGGTCACTGTCGCTGCGACCCTTGCGCAGACTGGCAACCATCGCCGGCATGCGATCCCCAAAGACGGTACTCATCGCACCGACAAAGGAAAGCAGGGTTGGCTGGGGTCCGACCTCGATGCACAGATCCGGCTCCATTGCCGCCAGCGCCCTGATGCCGTCCGCGAAGCGCACGGCTTCGCGCGCGTGACGGCGCCAGTAGCGCGGCTGCATGATTTCCGTCGGGTCGGCCGGCGCGCCATGCAAATTCGATATGACGCGCAATCGTGGCTTGCTGAACACGACTTTCGATGCCGCCGCCTCGAACGCATCGAGCATCGGATCCACCAGCGGCGAATGGAAGGCGTGGGATACCTCCAGAGCCTGGCAACGAATTCCCTGCTCGATGAATCGACTGGAGAGCGCGCGCACCGCAGCAGCGTCACCAGAAATGACGGATTGCTCGGGGCCGTTGATCGCAGCGATCGCGAGCGTCTTCTCCTGCCCTTGCATGGCGGCGGCCACAAGCGATTCCGGCGCATTCACGGCCGCCATCGCTCCGCCCACCGGTAGCGACTGCATCAGCCGCCCCCGTTCAGCGGTCAGTGATAATGCATCCTCCAGCGATATTGCGCCGGCCACGCACGCCGCCACCAATTCTCCGACGGAATGCCCGATGGCGACGTGCGGCACCACACCCCATGCGCGCCACATTTCCGACAACGCGTATTCCAATGCAAACAGGGCCGGCTGCGTAAAGCCGGTCTGATCGAGTTGCGAAGGAATCGATTGATCAAACAGCAGATCGCGTAGCGGCCGTTGCAAGAGCGGGTCGAGCACGCGGGCGCAGCGATCCAGTGCCGTGCGAAACGCCGGTTGCTGGGCGTCCAGCTGATGCGCCATACCGGCATACTGCGCACCCTGGCCGGTAAACAGAAAAGCGATACGCGGCGGATCCCGCCGCGTTACCCTCGCGGTTCTCACACCTTCGCAACTGCGACCTTCCGCCAGAGCCGTCAATCGATCGACCAGTTCGCTCAACGATCGCGCGAGTACTGCCGCGCGATGGGGATGCTGTGCCTTCGCGACAGACGCGCTGAAGCAGATATCGGCCAGGTCGTCGTCGTTTCGAAGGCTGAATTCATTGGCATAGCGTCGCGCCAGCGCAGCCAACGCGGTCTGATCCCTGGCGGACAGCACAAAAAGCTGCTGACCTCGTTCTTCGGCGACGACGGCGTTCGCCGCAATTTCCGGGGCTTCCTCGACCAACAGATGTGCGTTGGTCCCGCTGAAGCCGAACGAACTGACCGCGCCAATACGTCGTCCCTCGATGGGCGCCCAAGGCATCAATTCTGTCGCCACGCGAAGCGGAAATTCACCCCAGGCGATATGCGGATTCGGCTCGCAAAAATGCAGATTGGGCGGAATGGCGCGATGTCGCAACGACAGAATCAGCTTGATCAATCCAGTGACGCCGGCAGCGGCCTCAAGATGCCCAAAATTGGTCTTGACCGATCCGATCAGCAATTCTGGTGTGCCCGCCCGGTCCCGGCCAAACACCGCGCCCAGCGCCTGAACCTCGAGGGGATCTCCAAGTTGCGTGCCGGTTCCGTGTGCTTCGACATAGCCGACCTGGCGCGGGCTCAAGCCGGCACGCGCGAGCGCCTCGCGGATCACCGCCTCCTGCGCCGGTCCGTTCGGCGCTGTCAATCCGCTGCTCGGGCCGTCCTGGTTCACCGCGCTGCCGCGAATGACCGCTAGGACGCGGTCGCCGCTGGATTGGGCATCCGACAGGCGCTTCAGCACGACAACGCCACAGCCTTCGCCTCGGCCGAAACCATCGGCTGAGGAATCAAAGGTTTTGCAGCGGCCGTCGGCCGCAAGCATCCGGGTGTTCGAGAATGCGACGAACAGATCGGGCGACAACATCATGTTGACACCGCCCGCCAGCGCCATCCGGCAATCGCCTGCGCGCAACGCCTGACAGGCCAGATGCACGGCAACCAGGGACGATGAACAAGCGGTATCGACGGTTATGCTCGGCCCCTGCAGCCCCAAAGTATAGGACACCCGCCCCGAGGCCACGCTATGCGCCAGGCCGGACGTGTAGTGGGAATCGAGCAGCGCCGGATCATTGGCCTGGAGCTGGAGGTTTGCATAATCGTTGCTGCAGACGCCGAAATAGACGCCGGTGGCAGTCCGTTCAAGGGTGTCAGGAGCCGCTCCGGCATTCTCCAGCGCCTCCCAGGAGACCTCGAGCAACAGGCGCTGTTGCGGATCCATTCCGCGCGCTTCACGGTGGGTGATGCCAAAGAAAACCGGATCGAACTGGTCGACTTCCCGAAGGAAGCCGGCCTCCCGTGTCACCGACTTTCCGAATATCTCCGCGTCGGGTGCGTCGCGCGCCGCTGCATCATGCAGGCTGTCGAGATTGAACCGATTGTCCGGCACCGGCCCGACTGCATCCACGCCGTCACGGAGCAACTGCCAGAATGCCTCTGGATCGTCCGCTCCCGGCAGTCTGCATCCCAGGCCAATCACTGCTATCGGCTCGCGGGCTGCGGCTTCAGCAGCCTTCAGCCGCGCGTCAGACTGCTCCAGCGCGAGAAATGCACGCTTGATCGGTGACAGTTCGGTTGTCCGAGCAACGCTCATGTTATTGGTCCCTGAGCCGTTGCATGAGCAGTTCTTCGACACCTTCATCGCTCATTGAAGCGATCTCGGCTTCTCTTTCCACGCTGCCGTTGCTTTGCTGCGCAGCCGGGAGCTGCGGCGCATCCGTGACTGACGGACCGAGCCGCGCGGCAAGGAATGACGCAATCGCGGCTATCGTCGGATGATCAAACAACAAAGTTGCAGGCAACTTTGTCGACAGGCCGAGCGCCTCCCCCAGCAGGCCACGCAATTGAACCGCCATAAGGGAATCAAAACCAAGGTCCATCAACCGGTCGTTCGGTCCAGGCGTCTGATCGTCAGCGAGCCTGAGCACCTGCATTGCCTTTTGCCGCACCAGATCCCGCAACAGACCATCCTGTTCGCTCACCGGGCTTTCATGAAATCGACCGCGCCAGACGGCCGCGCTGGCGGTCATCGAATCGGGCATCGACCTGCCTGGCGGGCTGGCGGCCGGCGTGGCCTTTACGGTCACATTGCCGATGCTCTTCGCAATACCTCCGACTGGAGACCGTGCGACGATCAGATGTTGGCCAATCGCTTCGGCTACCGAGCCGGCACGAGGCCAGGCGTCGGCCTCATGGAACCCGGCCGCGCGAAGGACCTGGAGCCACCGCTCTGGCGGCAGCAGCGGCCCGTCAACCCGGAGATCGTCGTTGAATGACTGCCAGCCCTCGATCAGACCGGTGGACATGTCGAACCAGTCGAGGTGGCGCGTCGACTCGAGAAGAAGCAGCAGCCCACCGGGTGCCAGCAGTTCTCGCAAGCGCATCAGCGACTTGCGCAGGTCGGGGGTAGCGTGAACAACATTGGCGGCCACGATGACGTCAAAGGATGCAGCTCCAAATCCCTGTTCTGCAGCCTCGCAATCGAGGTCGAATCTATGAAAGCTAAACTGGGCGCAGGCCGCAAACTTGTCCCTGGCGCGGTCCAGGAAGAACTCACTGACGTCAGAGAAGGTATATTCGGTATCGTCCGGCAGGGAATTCAGCAGGCCGGCTGTCGTGCTGCCGGTGCCCGCGCCAACCTCGAGAATGCGCAAGCTCCCCGCGGTTGTTCGGGCAGTGGCAAAGGCCTGCAATGCGCTGGCGGCGAGTGCGTTGATGTAGCGCGCTGTCGCCGAATGTTGATAGAGACCCTCTGCAAGATCGAACGAACCTTCGGGAAACAGGGTTTCAAGCGGGCTGACGCGTCCGGCGATCACGTCTGGCAACAGCGCGCTACAGTGCGCGATGTAGGCCAGCAGCGGTTGATTTCCCTCCAAATGGCGAGCCACTTCAAGCATGTGATCCGCAATATCTGCGGCTGCGATAGGCTGGTCGGCAATGTATTCGACAATTTCGGCTCGCTGTTCGCGCCGCAACGCACCGGATCGCACAAGCAGATCGAGCCAACGCCGGAGCAAGTGGTCGTGAGCATCTGCGGCGCCGAGCCGGGCGCGCACCGTATCAAGTGTGGCACGCTCACCAGCAACGGCGAAAATGCCGGCCCCCCGCAATACTTCGCTCGCCGAGACCGTGGTGAGCTGCGCAAGACTGGCCCATTTGGCCTCGTAATTCGTCAGATCGACGCCGATAGGCGCCAGTTCCGCCTGATGGTCCAAAGACGATTTGACCGAACGCCATACATGCGCGGCATCCTCAACAGTCTCTTGTGCCGGCTTAACCTCGAACCAATATCGTCGGCCTTCAAACGGATAGCTGGGTAAATCGACGCGGCTGCGTCGGTAGTCGGCATCAAACGCCTGCCAATTGATGTCGACGCCGGCGACATAGAGCGCCTGCAGAGCGCCGAGTATCACGTCCCAGTCATCGTTCCCCGGGTGCAGCGAGGGAAGCCAGGATTCAGCGGGCAGTTCAACGCTAGCTGCGGCCATTCCGAGAAGCACGGGGGCTGGGCCGATTTCGAGAAAATGCGTGATGCCGAGAGACGCGGCACTGTGCATCGAGGCCTCGAACTGTACGGGATTGCGGATGTGACGGCGCCAGTAGTCGCGCCCTGACATCAAGCCCGGGTCGGCCGCTTCGCCCGTCACATTCGATATCACGGTGATCCGGGGAGCGTTCATTTGCAGCGTCGCGGTTTCCGCCTGGAACGCAGCCAGTATCGGCTCCATCGCCCTCGAATGGAACGCATGCGATACCACCAGCCGTTTGCTTTGGATACCTCGCTCACTCAAATCCAGGCAAACCGCGTCGACGTCCGCCTCCGCACCCGAAATCACGAGTTGATTGGGGGCATTGAGCGCCGCGATCTCCACTGCATGGTCGGCGAGGAGCGCCTTGACCTGCATTGGCAAGGCGAAGACCGTGGCCATCGCGCCGCCGGCCGGAAGGCTTTGCATCAGCGTTGCGCGCGCGGCGATCAGGCTCGATCCTGTTGTCATGTCCATCACACCGCCGGCGACCGCGGCTGCCACCTCGCCGACACTATGACCGAGCACCACGGCCGGTTCGATCCCCCACCGCCGCCATAAGGAAGCCAGTGCACATTCCAGCGCAAAGAGAGCCGGTTGCGCGATAGCGGTCTGATCCAGCACCGACGCGGAGCGAGCCTCCGACTCGGGATATACGATCGAGATCAGCGATTGCTCGCAAAACGTACCCGTCACCCGATTGAGCGCCTCAGCACAGGCATCGAACGCCGTGCGAAACGTGGGGGATGCGGCATACAATCCGCGCCCCATATCGATCCGCTGCGCACCTTGCCCGGTGAACAGCATTCCTACCACGGGCCGCGCCTGCGTCGCATCGCCGGCACGCATATTTGAGACTGAACGGCCGTCGACATAAGCCTGTAAGCCCGCTCGAAGTTCGCCGACGTCAACGCCAGTGACGGCGAGCCTCTGCGCGAAATGCGCACGGCCCGTATTGGCACTCCAACACAGGTCGGCCGGGTCAACGGGCTCCCCGTCAATTCTCTCGATGAACCGGCACGCGAGTTCGCGCAGTGCGGTCTTAGTCGTCGCCGAAAGCGCAAGCAGGTGACGGGGACGGTCGACACTCGCTGCCTCGACTTCATTAGCTGCCCGTGCGGGAGCTTGCTCGAGCAGCACGTGCGCATTGGTTCCGCTGAAGCCGAAAGAACTTACTCCGGCGCGGCCTGGTCCATCGCATTTTGGCCAGTCCTGCAGAGCGGTCGTCACGCGCAGGGCCGACGTATCCCAGTCCAGCATCGGATTTGGTGTCTCGAAGTGCAGATGCGGCGGAATTTTTCCATGCGCCAGCGAGAGCACGGTCTTGATCAAACCCGTAATGCCTGCTGCTGCTTCCAAATGCCCGAAGTTCGTCTTGGAGGAACCGACCAGCAGAGGGTTTTCAGTTGACCGGTTAGCACCGAGTGCCTGCATGATCGCTTGCAACTCGATCGGATCGCCAAGCGATGTGCCAGTCCCGTGCGCTTCGACGTAGTCGATTTGCTCGGGGACCAACCGAGCATCTTTCAGCGCGCTGCGAATGACCTCAACCTGCGCGGGTCCATTGGGCGCTGTCACGCCCGCGCTTCGGCCATCCTGATTCACCGCCGAACCGCGGATAAGCGCCCAAATCCGGTCTCCCCTCGCCGTGGCGTCACTGAGCCGGCGCAACACAATGACAGCAGCTCCTTCACCGCGTCCGTAGCCATTGGCGCGAGCGTCGAAGGTCTTGCAACGGCCGTCAGGTGCCATCATCCGAGCCTTGGTGAAGGCGATGTGCGCTTCAGGTCCAAGGATCAAATTGACACCGCCAGCGAGCGCCAGATCACATTCGCCGCGGCGCAGGCTCTGGCATGCGAGGTGCGCCGCCACCAGCGATGCGGAACATGCGGTGTCGACCGCGATGCTCGGTCCCCGCAGACCGAAATGATAAGACAGGCGACCCGGGATCATGCTGGCACTGCTGCCCGAGCCGGCATAGGCATCGATTTGATCTCGCTCGCGGAACAGCAGCCGCGAGTAATCGCTGTTGCCCACGCCGACAAACACGCCGGTCGGGCTGCCGGCAAGCGAGTCGGGAGCGATACCTGCGTTCTCCAATGCCAGCCAGTTCACTTCCAGCATCAGCCGCTGTTGCGGATCCATGCTCGCAGCTTCGCGCGGCGAGATGCCGAAAAACATAGCGTCGAACCGGTCCACATCGTCGAGAAAGCCACCATAACGCGTGGCCATCGTGCCGCGGCTATCGGGATCGGCATCAAACAGAGAATCTGCATCCCAACGATTTTCGGGCACCTGACCGATCGTGTCGACGCCATCCTGAAGCACACGCCACATCGATTGAGCATCCGTAATGCCACCCGGCAGCCGGCAACCTAGGCCGACGATCGCAATGGGTTCTGAGCTGGCCAGTTCAAATGTGGCGATGCGGCTGCGCAGTTCTCGAATCTCGAGCAACGCGCGCTTGACAGGTGAGAGTTCCGCGCCGTCGTTCGCGGCCAGTGGCAATGTCATGCCGCCCCCTTTGCCGAGAGCTCTTGCAACAAAAGAGCCTCAGCCTCCTCTTCGGAGAGCGCATCGAGCTGCCGGAGGGTCTCGAAAGAAGTTGGAGCTTGCACCGACCCGATTGTTACGCCGGCATCCAACGACGCCGGTTCCATCCTCAATCCCGGTAACGTATCCATCAAATGGTTGGATATTGCGTCGAGAGTTGGATAATCGAAAACCAGCGTAGCCGGAAAAGTCCTCTCAAACGTCCGCCCGATCGCGTTTCGCAGTTCGACCGTCATTAGGGAATCCATACCCAGATCGCGCAAAGGCGTGCGCGGATCGACGATCTGCGAGGCCGGAAGGCCGATGATGCGGCGCAGCACCGACTCCAGCAGGGCGCCCAGCGCGGCCCGACGTTGATCGCCAGGGACCGCGATCAAATCCGCCAGCCGCCCCTTTGTCGCCGTGACGGTCTCTGCCTCCCGAGCTACGGAACGCACCGCAGCCAGGAATTCCGAGGTATCATCCCGCCCCGAGCCCCAAGATGCCGCATACCGTGACCAGTCAACCGGCATCACGGCTGCGCTTGCCACATCAAGGTCAAGCAAATCGAACAGCGCAGCGAACCCGTTCGAGGCAGCGACGGCAGAGATTCCACGTTTCTCCCAATAAGCGTTGACCTGTCCCGCCGCCATGCCGCCACGCCAGCGGCCCCACGCAATGCTGAGTGTTGGGCTCCCCTTTGCGTGCCGCGCCTGCGCGAATCCATCAAGCGCAGCGTTTGCTGCCGCATAGTTCGCTTGGCCGGCCGAGCCGAGCCAGGCGGCGGCCGCCGAAAACACCACGAAGAAATCAAGCGGCAGGTGCGCCGTCACTGCATCCAGATGCAGGGCACCGAGCAGTTTCGGCCGCATGACGCGTTCGAACCGCTTGGGACTTAGATATTCAATCGTCGCATCGTCAAGAACGCCGGCCGCATGGACGACGCCACGGAGTGGCGGCATCGTACGTTCGATATCGTCGATCAAAACACGAAGTGCAGCACCATCGGTCACATCAACCGACGCGGTTCGAACGAACGCGCCGGATTCTCGCATTCTGTCGATGGACGCGGCCACCTCTGATCCCGTCGCCGCGGCCCGACCGAGCAACACGACATGTCGGGCACCACGATCAACGAGGTCGCGCGCCGCCAGTATCCCCAAGTAGCCGAGCCCGCCGGTAACGAGATAGGTAGCGTTATCCTGGACTCGCACCGGCAAATCGCGCCGATCGGAAACCTCGCGTAAGTCCTGCCGCAATACGATCTTTCCAATATGACGGGCCTGTACCATCAGCCGAAACGCCTCGTGCGGCGCCGACATCAGAAACGAGGTGATCGGAAGCGGCGTCAGCTCGCCGGATTTGATGCGGCGAATCAGCAGATTCAGGAGTTCGCTTGCCAGTACCGGCGAGCGACGCACCTCGTCACCCAGATCGAACGGCAGGTAGCGAACGTCATCGCGGATTGTGCGCATGGTCTCTGCGCTCAGGACGCCACGCTTTCCAATCTCGATGAAACAGCCATTACGTCCGAGCGTCTCCACGCCGGCCTGGATGAACGCCCCCGACAAGGAATTAAGCACGACGTCAACGCCGGCTCCCGCTGTCAACGACATGATCTCGTCCCGAAACGCAAGACTGCGCGAATCATGCACGTGCCTTACACCAAGCTTCCGCAGCATATCCCGTTTGGCATTGCTTCCGGCCGTCGCGTAGACCTCGGCGCCAAGCATCAGCGCCAGCTGCACGGCCGCGAGCCCGACCCCACCGGCTGCAGCGTGGATCAATATTCTCTGCCCCGGCTTCAGCCGAGCCAGATGTTCCAACGCATAAGACGCCGTCATGCAGGCGATCGGCAACCCGGCCGCCTGTTCGAAACTCAAGGTGTCAGGCTTGCGCGCAGCGAAGGCGGCAGGGACGACCGCCGAAGTAGCAAGGCTTCCCGGAGCGAAGGCGAGCACTTTGTCACCTGGCGCAAATTCTGTGACACCGGCGCCAACCGTGCCTACAACGCCCGCGCATTCACCACCCAGCGCTCCGATAACGCCCGGATAAAGCCCAAGCGCGCACAGCACGTCACGAAAATTAAGTCCGGCGCTTTGGATATCGATCTGAATCTCACCGGCACCCGGGGCGACCCGCGCGGTGCGGGCGATCGAAATGCTGTCGATCTCTCCGAGCTGCGGCACCGCAATGCGCATGACGTCGTTGGGCCGCAGCGTTTCAAGACGCGCCGAATGGACCGATGACCCCCGCAGTGCAAGCTGGGTCTGGTCGAGCGAGGCAGACCGCAAAACGCTGCGTACCGCGCCAGCACTGCTGTGTGCCTGCAGGTCCAAAAGGCTGACGTGCAATTCCGGGTGCTCCGATTGCGCGACCCGGCCGAAGCCCCAAAGCGCAGCAACGGGAAGTGACGGCACTTCGCCGCGAAGCACCGATTGGGCATTGCGTGTCAAGAGCCACACTCGCGCGGGAGGTTCTGCTGCTTTGGCACAGAGCTGCACCAGCCGGGCGGCAAGATCCAGCTGACTGACAGCTTCTTGCACGATGTCCACCGGATCGCTGGTTCCGGTGCCGGTAGCACTCAGGAATATGACGTTTGTCGGGTTGCCACCAAGCCGCAACGCCGCGCTGTCGAGCCAGTCCGGCGCGATGGACCGCGGCGGATCGGTGATACAAGCGTCGCCATCAGCGACAAGCGCGGCGCATAGCGGCGCACTGAATTCAACGTCGTCGCTCAGAACGGCCCAGCGCTTCTTGGTGTGGTTTGACAACTGCCCGGGCGCCGTTAGCTTGATCGCCGGCCAAGCGATCCGGTAGCCCCCGGTTGCGAGCAGATCGTTACTCGCCATACCCGCCGGCTCATTGCCGATCCCGATTTTTGAAACGATCGCAAGATGCACGCCTTCAACCCGCGCGACGCAGCGGCCATCTTCGTTCCAGAGCACGAGGTCGAGTCGCCATGCAGCAAATGGCTTCGTCGGCTTCGACACGATCGCGTGGCACCAGATTTGGCTGTCTGCCGCAGCAAAAAACATGAGCCGGTCAACACTGCGTGGCACCAGCAATTCGTGCGGGCCTTGAGACGCTTCGCCGGCCGCCAGAAACCCGAGTTGCATGCAGCCGTCCAGCAAAGCGGGATGCAGCAGAACGGATTGCAAGCTGTCGGAATTTGACAGTCGCAGGTGGCCTACGGCTTCGTTTGATC
>JAIEPP010000059.1 GCA_019748335.1 Xanthobacteraceae bacterium | reverse complement strand
GTCGTTTGCCGCCGAATCCAGCTGGCTCCATGTCGGCTACCTGTATCTGGAATCCTTCATCGAGCCGTTCGGCACCTTGTGGTTCATCTATCTGCTGCCGATCTTCTTCGTCGTCACGAAACTGTCACTCCGGATCCCGCCGCTGGCGATCTGGCTCGTGGCGGTTGCGCTCGAGATGACGCATGTTGCGACCGGCTGGACCGTGATCGACGAGTTCTGTGCGCGCTTCGTCTATTTCTATTCCGGCTATTGGGCTGCTTCCTACGTGTTCACGCTGTCGGACCGCGCCCGGGCGCAGCCGGCAAAGGCGCTCGCCGGCCTCGCGCTGTGGGCGCTCGTCAATGCGGGACTGGTGGCATGGGGCTTCAGCGAGTGGCCGCTGGTTTCGCTGGCGCTGGGCTTCGCCGGTGCCTGCGCCATCATCGTGATGGGCACGCTGCTGGCGCAACGGCACTGGCTCAACTTCCTGCGCTATTGCGGCGAGCATTCCATCGTCATCTACCTCGCCTTCTTCCTGCCGATGGCCGCCACCCGAACGCTGCTGCTGCGCAGCGGGCTGATTGCCGACATCGGCACGGTCTCGCTGATCACGACCGTCGCGGGCGTCGCCGGTGCCGTGGCGATCTGGCGGCTGGCGCTGGCGCTGCATGCCAGCTTCCTGTTCGAACGCCCCGACGCGTTCTGGATCGCCCCAAAGAAGGCCGCGCCGAAGCTGCAGGCGGCGGAGTAGTTTTCCACAGCCGCTTTTGCCGGATGACGGTGTGTATTGGGCTCAAAAACCCGTCTCCGAGGCTGTCATTCCCCGGCAAAAATCCCTAAATTTCGGCCATGCCGAAAACAGCCCCCAAAGCCGCCGAAAAGCCCGCTGCCGTCAAAACCCTGAAGAAGGGCGACCATGTCTTTCTGGTCGACGGTTCCTCCTACATTTTCCGCGCCTATCACGCGCTGCCGCCGCTGAACCGCAAGTCGGACGGGCTGCAGGTCAATGCCGTGCTCGGCTTCTGCAACATGCTGTGGAAGCTGCTGCGCGACATGCCGCCGGACAACCGGCCCACCCATCTGGCGATCATCTTCGACAAGTCGGAAATTACCTTCCGCAACAAGCTCTACCCCGATTACAAGGCGCACCGGCCGCCGGCGCCTGAAGACCTGATCCCGCAATTTGCGCTGATCCGCGACGCCGTCCGTGCCTTCGACCTGCCGAGTATCGAGCAAGGCGGCTTCGAGGCCGACGATCTGATTGCGACCTATGCCCGCGAGGCCGGCGAGCGTGGCGCGACCACGAGCATCGTCTCCTCCGATAAAGACCTGATGCAACTCGTCACCGACAAGGTGACCATGTTCGACACCATGAAGGACCGCCGCATCGGCATTGCCGAAGTGATCGAAAAGTTCGGCGTGCCGCCTGAAAAGGTCGTCGAGGTGCAGGCGCTGGCCGGCGATTCCACCGACAACGTTCCCGGTGTGCCCGGCATCGGCATCAAGACCGCGGCGCAACTGATCACCGAATATGGCGACCTCGAAACCCTGCTGAAGCGCGCCGGCGAGATCAAGCAGCCGAAGCGGCGCGAGGCGCTGATCGAGAACGCCGAGAAGGCGCGGATTTCGCGCCAACTGGTGCTGCTCGACGACAAGGTCGCGCTCGACGTGCCGCTCGATGAACTCGCCGTGCACGAGCCTGATGCACGCAAGCTGATCGCGTTCCTCAAGGCGATGGAATTCTCCACCCTCACCCGACGCGTCGCCGAATACTCCGAAATCGATCCGGCCGACGTGGAAGCGAGCGCGGCGAACAAGAGTGCCGCTGCAGCGCCATCCGGCAAGGCCGCAGTGGGCGGCGCCACTGGCGATCTCTTTGCCAGCGGCAGTCCGGCGGCCACCGTCAAGACCGGCGCCGACAAGCAGGACAAGGCCGCGAGCCTCAAGGGCTCGCCAATCTCGCTCGCCGCCGCCCGCGCCGAAGCCGCGCGAAAACTGCCGGTCGATCGCAGCAAATACAAAACCATCCGCACATCGGACGAACTCAAGGCCTGGATCGCCAGAGCCTGGGATGCCGGCACATTCGCGATCGACGCCCAGGCGAATACCGACGATCCGATGCAATCCGACATCATCGGCATCGCACTGGCGCTGGGGCCGAACGATGCCTGCTACGTGCCGCTCGCCCACAAGCAGTCCGGTGGCGGCGCCGGGCTGTTCGATGCGGGTCTCGCGCCCGACCAGCTCAAGGCGGCCGACGCGCTGACTGCGCTGAAGCCGCTGCTGGAATCGGCGGGTGTTCTCAAGGTCGGCTTCAACATCAAGTTCAACGCTGTCATGCTGGCGCAGCACGGCATCACCGTGCGCAACATCGACGACGCCCAGTTGATGTCCTATGCGCTCGACGCCGGGCGCAACTCGCACGGACTTGGATCATTGGCCGAAAGCTGGCTCGGCCATGCCGTGATCGCTTACGGCGATCTTGTCGGCAGTGGCAAGAACAAGCTCGGCTTCGATCAGGTCGCGATCGACAAGGCGACCGAGTATTCGGCCGAGATCGCCGACGTGGTCCTGCGGTTGTCGCGCCTGTTGAAGCCGCGCCTCGTCGCCGAGCACATGAACGTGGTTTACGAGACGCTGGAGCGGCCGCTGGTCAGCGTGCTGGCGCGGATGGAGCGCCGCGGCATCTCGATCGACCGGCAGGTGCTGTCGCGGCTGTCGGGCGATTTCGCCCAGACGGCAGCAAGGGTCGAGGCCGAGATTCAGGAGATCGCGGGCGAGCCGATCAATGTCGGCAGCCCCAAACAGCTCGGCGACATCATCTTCGGCAAGATGGGATTGCCCGGCGGCAGCAAGACCAAGACCGGCGCGTGGTCCACGTCAGCACAGGTGCTCGACGAACTCGCCGAACAGGGTCACGAGTTCCCGAAGAAGATTCTGGAATGGCGGCAGGTCTCGAAGCTGAAATCGACCTATACCGACGCGTTGCCGGAATATGTCCACCCGCAAACCCATCGCGTTCACACCACCTACGCGCTGGCGGCGACCACGACGGGGCGTCTTTCGTCCAACGAGCCGAACCTGCAGAACATTCCGGTTCGCACCGAGGACGGCCGCAAGATCCGCCGCGCCTTTGTCGCCACCCCCGGCCACAAGCTGGTGTCCGCGGATTATTCGCAGATCGAGCTGCGGCTGCTGGCCGAGATCGCCGACATCCCGGTATTGAAACAGGCTTTCCGCGACGGGCTCGACATTCACGCCATGACCGCATCGGAAATGTTCGGCGTGCCGATCAAGGACATGCCAAGCGAGGTCCGGCGCCGCGCGAAGGCGATCAACTTCGGCATCATCTACGGCATCTCGGCGTTTGGTTTGGCCAACCAGCTCGGCATCGCCCGCGAGGAAGCCTCCGCCTACATCAAGAAATACTTCGAGCGCTTCCCCGGCATCCGCGCCTACATGGACGCCACGCGCGATTTCTGCCGCGCCAACGGCTATGTCGAGACGATCTTCGGGCGGAAATGTCATTACCCCGATATCAAGGCCTCCAACGCCTCGGTCCGCGCCTTCAACGAACGCGCCGCGATCAACGCGCGATTGCAGGGCTCGGCCGCCGACATCATCCGCCGCGCCATGGTGCGGATGGAGGACGCGCTGGCGGCGAAGAAACTTTCAGCGCAGATGCTTTTACAGGTTCACGACGAGCTGATCTTTGAAGTGCCGGACAAGGAAGTGGCGGCAACACTGCCGGTGGTCCAGCACGTGATGCAGGACGCGCCGTTCCCCGCCGTGCTGCTCTCGGTGCCGCTGCAGGTCGACGCAAGGGCCGCGAACAACTGGGACGAGGCGCACTAAGGGCGCGCTCGATGAAGCTTATCGCCATTTCCGGCAGCCTGCGCGCGGGCTCGAGCAATACCGCCGTGCTGCGCGCGGCGGCGCGGCTTGCGCCTGCGAACGTCAGCATCACTTTGTTCGACGGAATTGCGGATCTGCCGTTCTTCAATCCGGATCTGGACGGTGAGCAGGTTCCCGCTCCGGTTGGCGTTTTGCGTGCGGCGATCGGCAACGCCGACGGAATTTTGATCTCCAGCCCCGAATATGCCCGTGGCGTCTCCGGTGTGATGAAGAATGCCCTGGACTGGCTGGTCGGAAGTCTTGAATTCCCGGGCAAGCCGGTCGCGCTGATCAACACATCGCCGCGCGCGACGCATGCACTGGCGGCCCTCACATTGACCCTCGAGACGATGTCGGCGCGGCTCGTGACGAGCGCCTGCCTCACATTGCCCCTGCTCGGCACGCCCAGCAATGAAGACAGCATTCTCGCCGACGACAGCCTCGCCCAACCGCTGCGCGATGCAATGGCCCGCTTTGCCGCCGAGATCGCATCCCCCGAGCAGGCAGGATGACGGCCGCCGCGATATGCTTTTCTGACTGGCATCGGTGGAAATGTCCTCGGAGCAATTTCCGAAATGACACCCTGGCCGCCGGCGCGCTAGAACGCACGCATTCCCTCGCGCGAGTCCCTCATGCCTCATATCACCACGCTGCTCGCCTTCGCCCTGGTCTCGCTCGGCATCGTGCTGACGCCAGGGCCGAACATGATTTACCTGATCTCGCGCTCGCTGACGCAAGGCCCCGCGGCTGGGATCGTGTCGCTCGGCGGCGTCGCGCTCGGCTTCGTGTTCTACATGCTGTGCGCGGCGTTCGGCATCACCGCGCTGTTGTTCGCGGTGCCCTACGCCTATGACGCGCTGCGGTTCGCCGGTGCGGCCTATCTGCTGTGGATGGCGTGGCAGGCACTGAAGCCGAACGGACGCTCGCCGTTTCAGGTGAGGAAGCTGAAAGTTGACGGTCCGCGCAAGCTGTTTGCGATGGGTTTCGTCACCAACCTGCTGAACCCCAAGATCGCGATGCTGTATCTGGCGCTGCTGCCGCAGTTCATCGATCCCGCCGTCGGCAGCGTGCTGACGCAATCGCTGGTGCTCGGCACCATCCAGACCGTCATCAGCGTCGGCATCAACGCCGTGATCGCGCTCACCGCCGGTTCAATCGCGATGTTCCTCGGCACGCGCCCGACCTGGCTGCTCGTGCAGCGCTGGCTGATGGGGACGGTGCTGGCGGGCCTCGCGGTGAAATTGGCGTTCGAGGCAAGGAAGGCGTGAACTGCTTTTACTTACCTCTCCCGCTTGCGGGGGAGGTCGGCGCGCGAAGCGCGACGGGTGGGGGAAATCTCTCCCGGAATTCTGCTGTTGAGTGTGCGGAGGCACCCCCACCCCGGCCCTCCCCCGCAAGCGGGAGAGGGAGAAGAATCAATCCAGCTTCGCTTCGAAACCGCGCTGGGTGGCGGGGCGCGCCATCAGGGCGTTGTACCAGCGCTCGACATTGGGAAAATCCTTCAACTCGACCTTGTGGCGCGGGTGGCGCCAGGCCCAGCCGAGGATGGCGAAGTCGGCTACCGAGAGCGCGTCGGCGACGAACTCGCGCCCCGTCAGCCGCCGGTCGAGCACGCCATAGAGGCGGCGGGTTTCGGCCATGTAGCGCTTCAAGCCGTAGGCGCGGTCGGTCTCGTTCTCGAGCGCGATGAAGTGATGCACCTGGCCCGGCATCGGCCCGAAGCCGCCCATCTGCCACATCAGCCATTCATAGACCGGGATGCGATCCGCGAGCGATTTCGGCAGGAATTTGCCGGTCTTCTCGCCGAGATAAAGCAGGATCGCGCCGGATTCGAACACGCTGACCGGCTTGCCGTCGGGGCCATCAGGGTCGACGATCGCGGGGATCCGGTTGTTCGGGCTGATCTTGAGGAAAGCGGGGGCCATCTGCTCGCCCTTGCTGATGTTGATCGGGATCACCTTGTAGGGCAGCCCCATTTCCTCCAGCGCGACCGAGATCTTGCGGCCGTTCGGCGTGTTCCAGGTGTGCAGTTCGATCGTCATTTCCGGCTTTCCCCCAAACGCTTCCAAAACTCTTGCAAGGCTTTGACATCCCGTAGCCCGGAACCTGACGGCCTTACAACTGCGCTTTGCGCTGGCCCTCCCCGCATTCACGGTACCCTGTTGACGACGCCAGATCGGCTCTGGAATCTGCGGAGAACCACCGATAGATTGCGCGCCACCCTAGAAATCCCGGGAAAAACCTTGTCCAAATCAGCCTCCCGCGCCCGCCTCGCCGAGATCATCCGCAAGCGCTCATTCGGGCGCGGCGAGATCACGCTGGCCTCAGGCCGCAAGAGTGACTTCTACTTCAACCTGAAGCCGACCATGCTCGACCCCGAGGGTGCTGCACTGCTGGCCGAGCTGACCTATGAGGCGCTGAAGGACGACAATCTGGATTTCGTCGGCGGGCTGGAAATGGGCGCGGTGCCGCTGGCCGGCGCGATCGCGCAGCTGTCCTGGCTCAAGGGCCATCCGATCGCGGCGTTCTTCGTCCGCAAGAAGCCGAAGGAGCATGGCGCCCGCCTCGCGGTAGAGGGGCTCGCCAAGGGCGAGACCCTGCAAGGCAAGCGCATCGTGATTGTCGAGGACGTCACCACGACGGGCGGCTCGGCGCTGAAGGCGGCCGAAGCCGTGCGCGAGGCCGGCGGCGAGATCGTGCTGGTCTTCACCATGGTCGACCGCGACGAAGGCGCAACCGAAGCCTTTGCCGAAGCCGGCATTGCGTTTCGCTCGCTCTACAAAGCCGGCGAGTTTCTGAAGGACTAGCGGCTTCATCTGCTTTCTTCCTTACCTCTCCCGCTTGCGGGGGAGGTCGGATCGCGTAGCGATCCGGGTGGGGGAAATTCTCTCCCGGAATTCTGCTCTAGAGTATGCGGAGACACCCCCACCCCAGCCCTCCCCCGCAAGCGGGAGAGGGAGAAGGAGAAGACCAACCGCATTTCTTTTCCGCCTTGCGCCCCCCCGGTCACCGCTCGTTTACCATCACCTTTTATGGTGAATCGAACTGAAGCCTGTTGTGTTTCAGCGCGTGTTGTTGCGTTGGGTGGAGTTGGCGTTGCGTACAGAGTTGGCTTTTTTGCGCGTGCGGCGCCGCGCGACGCTTGTTGCCGCCGCGACCCTTGCAGGGTCGTTCATGCTGGTGCCCGGCAGCGTCTCCGCTGAAGGTCTGTTCGATCTGTTCTTCGGCGGCATCCAGAAACAGCAGGCGCGGCCAGCGGCGCCGCAGGCCAGTTTCTTCGCCGATCCGTTCGGCATCAACCAGCCGCAGACGCAACCCGCCCCGACGCAGCGCGTCGCCGGCTCCGGACCTGCCTTCTGCGTGCGCGCCTGCGACGGCAAATATTTTCCGCTGACGATGCGCGGCAATGCCTCGCCGGCCCAGACCTGCCAGGCCTTTTGTCCCGCCAGCGTCACCAAGGTGTTTTACGGCGGCCATATCGACGGCGCGACCTCCAGCACCGGCGAGCGCTATGCGGACACTGAAAACGCCTTCGCCTACCGCAAGGCGTTGCGCGCCGACTGCACCTGCAACGGCCGAAGCCCTTCCGGCCTGGCGCCGGTCGACCTCACGCTCGATACCTCGCTCCGCTCCGGCGACGTGATCGCCACCACCGACGGCCTGGTGGCCTATACCGGCGTCCGGCTCGGCGCCGAGCAGACCGCCGAATTCACCCCGGTGGCGTCGTATCCCGGCCTCACCGCGGATGTCCGCGCCCGGCTCGGCGAAATGAGGGTGGCACCCGTCAGCGCCGAAATGGTCCGCGACACCGTGATGCCCGAAGCCGTCGATATACCGACGGCGACGGTGACCGTGCCGAAAACGACAGGCTCAAAGCCGGCGAAGCGGGCGGAAGCGAACTAGGCACCGCACGACCGAACCAAAATATCGAAAACAACCCCATGCAAAGTAGGTTCGCCGCCCGGATGAGCGGCGAAAACTACCTTCCGACGATCACCCCGATCACGTTCGGCGCCGCCAGATATTTTTCCTCGATCTCGGCGCGCGACGCCGCGCGGTTTTCCGGTGTCAGCAAGCCGCGCTTCTCAGCCAAAATCATCCAGCAATAACCCCACCAGTCCGTCAGCATGCCCTGGTCGTCGACGAGGTCGTAGCCCTGCTCGGCGGCGAACAGCCGTGCATGGGCTTCGTCGAGGGTGTCGAGCCAGGCGTGGTCCTCGACCGAGAACAACTCGTCGCTGAAATCGTCCGTGGTGTAGCCCCACACCGACATGCAGACCGCGTTGAATTCGCGGTCGATGGCGTCATCATCGACGGCCTGCCGGCGCGAGGCCTGATGCAGCCGCGACAGCGAACGCGCGAAGTCGGCGATGCGGGTAAGAGCGAACTGATCGAAGGCAATGGTGGACATGTAGTCCTCACAAACTCGGATAGACCATAGATATTGTGTCGGCACTGCGCCGAATCACAATGATATATCAAGTACTTGCTAAAGTGTTCTTAATTTGTTCCAATAATCGAAATTAGAATGTTGGGGGTAAAAACGATGGATCGAGAGCAGGCGACCGAGGTTCAAAAGCACCTCATGGAGGCCAATGCTGCGGTAGGCCGCGCGGCGAATGTAGCGATCCACTTCGACACGGAGGATCGCAAGATCTTCACCGCTCTGCTGCGCGGATTTTATTTTGAATGCGACGAAATACTGGAGCGGATCTACTTCAACTTTCCCGATTTACGCCCGGCGCCACCGCCTCAGGAACCACCCGAGATCAGCAGCGAACTCCGGTGGGCCGATGTCATCCTTCCTGCATCGGTGACCGCAGCAGACCTCGACAAGATCATCTTCTCAAAGCTGGGCAAGCGATTGATGAAGACCGCGCGGATCATCCACGACGTCATGGTGGAATGCCAAAGACTAGCTTGGCCGATTACACCCGACATCGTCGGCGCACGTATCGAGGAATTGTCCGATGACGATCGCATCGATACTGCGGGCGACCTCCGCTATTGGGGCAACAGTGAAATCCGGCTGATCCTGGAAGAGCCGGACTAGATCCGCAATTTCACATCGCCGACAGCAGCTTGTCCCCACAGTAGTTCGCGTAAAACTTTCCGCCGCATTGGCGCTTGATCGACGCGCAGCGGGCGGCGGGCGGCGGGCGGCGGGCGAGGCGTTGGCCGGGACGCTGAACGAGCAGCTCAAGCCGTCGGCGCTCTTGCCGGCCTTGCCCGCGGCAAAAGCGGCACTGGTGGCGCTGATGCAGAATAACAGCAGTGCGGCGGCGGCGATCTCGATCGTCAATCTCATGGCCCATTCCTCCCTAAGCTGCCGCGATCTTTCGGCTTTCCCACCCGATCATAGCACCAAACCCGCCTCCGCGAATGCCGTGAAATCGGCCCGGTCCTTGCATAAAAACATACCAGCGCGGTGCACAACAATAGAACCGGCGGTTTGGATTGCAGTGCAAGGCGCGTATCGTTTATGTGAGTCTCAACCGCAGGGATTGAAGCGTTGCAAGAACAATTCCCAGGGAGTTACCCGCTGCCGAACCAGCCAATCGACGAACTGGCGCTGGCCGAGATCAAGGGCGCGATCCTCGCCAAGCTCCGGCTCGCGATCGGCAAGGATGCCGGCATGGCGACCAAGCGCGACTGGTACAAGGCCGCGGCGCTGGCGCTGCGCGACCGGATCGTACACCGCTGGCTGATGGCGGAAAAGGCGAGCTACGACGCCGGCCGCAAGCGGGTCTATTATCTCTCGCTCGAATTCCTGATCGGCCGCCTGTTCACCGACGCGCTGAACAACATGGGCCTGCTGCCGGTGTTCGAGGCCGCGCTCGGCGACCTCGGCGTCGGGCTCGACGATTTGCGCAAGTGCGAACCGGACGCGGCGCTCGGCAATGGCGGCCTCGGACGGCTCGCGGCCTGCTTCATGGAGAGCATGGCGACGCTCGCGATCCCCGCCATCGGCTACGGCATCCGCTACGATTTCGGCCTGTTCCGCCAGATCATTTCGCAGGGCGTACAGCACGAATATCCGGATGAGTGGCTCAGCTTCGGCAACCCCTGGGAATTCCAGCGCGCGGAAGTGGTCTATCACATTCACTTCGGCGGCCATGTCGAACATGTCGACGACCGCGGCCGCGACCGCGCCACCTGGCGGCCGTCGGAAACCGTGCAGGCCGTCGCCTATGATACGCCGATCGTCGGCTGGCGCGGCCAGCACGTCAACGCGCTGCGACTGTGGTCGGCACGCGCACCCGATCCGCTGCGGCTGGATGTCTTCAACAGCGGCGATTACCTCGGCGCCATCGCCGAGGAAGCCCGCGCGGAATCGATCTGCAAATTCCTCTACCCGAACGACGAAAGCCCGGCCGGCCGCGAGCTGCGGCTGCGGCAGGAATATTTCTTCGTCTCGGCCTCGCTGCAGGACCTGATCAAGCGGCATCTCTCCTCCGACGGGCAATTGCGCAGCCTCGCCTCGAAAGTCGCGGTGCAGCTCAACGATACTCATCCCAGTCTCGCCGTCACCGAACTGATGCGCATCCTGGTCGACCTGCACAATTTCCGCTGGGACGAGGCGTGGAAGATCACGGTGGACACGCTGTCCTACACCAATCACACGCTGCTGCCGGAGGCGCTGGAGACCTGGCCGGTCGAACTGTTCGAACGGCTGCTGCCGCGGCATCTCGAAATCATCTACCGCATCAACGTCCAGCATCTGGCGCTGGCCGACGAGCGCTGCCCCGGCGATATCGATTTCCGCGCCTCGGTCTCGCTGATCGACGAAAAATCCGGCCGCCGGGTGCGGATGGGACAGCTCGCCTTCGTCGGCTCCCACCGCATCAACGGCGTCTCGGCGATGCATTCCGATCTGATGAAGGAGACCGTGTTTCACGATCTCAACCATCTCTATCCCGGCCGCATCACCAACAAGACCAATGGCATCACCTTCCGCCGCTGGCTGATGCTGGCCAATCCGGGCCTGACCGGCCTGCTGCGCGAAGTCTGCGGCGAGGCCGTGCTCGACGATTTCTCGCTGTTCGAGCGGCTCGAGGCCCGCGCCAGCGACAACGCGTTCCAGCAGCGTTTCCGCGACGTCAAGCACCACAACAAGCTGGCGCTGGCGCGGCTGATCGGCGAGCGGCTCAGCATCAAGGTCGATCCGTCGGCGCTGTTCGACATCCAGATCAAGCGCATCCACGAATACAAGCGGCAACTGCTCAACATCGTCGAGACCATCGCGCTATACCAGGCGATCAGGGACGAGCCGCAACGCGACTGGGTGCCGCGCATAAAAATCTTCGCCGGCAAGGCGGCGGCGAGCTATCGCACCGCCAAATTGATCATCCGGCTGATCAACGACGTCGCCGAGGTCGTCAACAACGATCCGGTCGTGGCCGGACGGCTGAAGGTCATCTTCCTCGCCAACTACAATGTCAGCCTCGCCGAAGTGATCATTCCCGCCGCCGACCTGTCCGAGCAGATTTCGACCGCGGGCATGGAGGCTTCCGGCACCGGCAACATGAAGCTGTCGCTCAACGGCGCGCTGACCATCGGCACGCTCGACGGCGCCAACATCGAAATCCGCGACCATGTCGGGGCCGAGAACATCGCGATCTTCGGCCTCGAGTCCGGCGACGTCATGATCCGGCGCAAGCAGGGTCTCGACGCCACCGACGTGATCAGCCGCTCGCCCCGGCTGGAGCGCGCGATCCGCGCCATCGAGAGCGGTGCGTTCGCACCCGACGATCCCTCGCGCTACGCCTCGATCGGGCACATGCTGCGCTATCTCGACCACTACATGGTCTGCGCCGATTTCGATTCCTACTACGAGGCCCAGCGCGGCATCGACGCGCGCTGGCAGGTGGTGCCGGCCTGGACCCGCGCCTCGATCCTCAACGTGGCGCGGATGCCCTGGTTCTCCTCCGACCGCACCATCCGCGAATATGCCGAGGACATCTGGAATGTCCCGGTACGCGCGGCGGCGTCGGGCTTGCTGGAGGAGCCCGGGGTCCGTGGCGCGACGCGGTGAGGCGGAGTGGGTACCTCACGCGTCATTGAATTCGGCGGGTCAGCCGTGATACTGCCCGGGCAACCTCAGGGACGTTCATGCTGACCAAAGCCCCGCATCTCTTCGACGACGCCACCAAAGTCACCGCCGGCGACAGTTGCTGGCAGGGCAAGACCAGCCCGGATTACTGGGCCTTTGTCGGCCCGTTCGGCGGCTGTACCGCAGCCACCATCCTGCGGGCGCTGATCGAGCATCCGGAGCGCGCGGGCGATCCGCTGTCGCTCACCGTCAATTTCTGCGCGCCGATCGCGGAGGGCGCCTTCGATCTCGACATCCGCCTGGTCAAGGCCAACCGCTCGTCGCAGCACTGGTGCGTCGAGATGACGCAAAATGGCGGCGAGGTCGCGACGCTCGCCACCGCCGTGTTCGCCGAGCGCCGGCCGTCATGGTCGCACCAGCAGGAACCGTTTCCGGGTGCCGCACCGTTCGAGCAGGCGCGCTCCTATCCGCGCACCAAGATGACCTGGACGCATCAGTATGATTTCCGCTTTGTCGAGGGCGAACCGGATTTCCACGGCTCGGCCGCGGCCACGCCGCTGAAGGCATTTTCAAAACAGTGGATTGGCGACCACGTGCCGCGAAAGATCGACATGCCGTCGCTGATGTCGATGTCGGACGCGTTCTTCGGCCGCGTTTTTCTGGCGCGCAAGCAATTGATCCCGTTCGGCACGGTCTCGATCACGACCTACTTCCACACCTCGTCGGAAGAACTTGGCGCCGAGGACATCCGCCATGTATTGGCGGTCGCCGACGCCAAGATCTTCCACCGCAGCTATGGCGACCAGAGCGGCGAATTGTGGTCGCCCGGCGGACGCCTGCTCGCGACCACGACCCAGATCGCTTATTTCAAGGCGTAGGGGAACATGAGCACGCGGGCTTCGTTCGATCCCTGAAAGCAGGCCTCATGTCCGACATCAGCAAACCGCGCATCGCCCTGCTTGGTATCCCCATCGAGATCGGCGCCTCACAGGCGGGCACGCTGATGGGTCCGGCGGCGCTGCGGACCGCGGGCATCGGCCGCATCCTCGACCAGCTTGGATTTGGCGTCGAAGACCATGGCGATATGGCATTCCCCGGCATCGCGCCTGTGGAAGGGTCGGTACCGGCCAACGCCAGATATTACGACGAGATTAAAGCCTGGATCCGCGCGCTCAGTGCACGCAGCTTCGATCTGGCGCGCTCCGGCGCGGTCCCGATCTTCATGGGCGGCGATCACTCGCTGTCGATGGGATCGGTGAACGGCGTCGCGCGCTACTGGCGACAACAGCAACGCCCGCTGTTCGTGCTGTGGCTCGATGCCCATGCCGACTATAACACGCCGGACACCACCATCACCGGCAACATGCACGGCATGTCGGCAGCCTTTCTCGCCGGCGAGCCCGGCCTTGACGGGCTGCTCGGCGACGAGCCCCGCGCCTCTGTTGGCCCCGAGCGGATCGATCTATTCGGCATCCGCTCGATCGATCCCCTGGAAAAGAAACTGGTGTCCGAGCGGCGCGTTGCGATCGCCGACATGCGCGCGATCGACGAATTCGGCGTCGGCGTCCTGATCCGCAGGGTGATCGAACGGGTGCGGGCGCAGAACGGCGTGCTGCATGTCAGCTTCGATGTCGATTTTCTCGATCCGGCTGTCGCCCCCGGCGTCGGCACCACGGTGCCGGGCGGCGCCACCTATCGCGAGGCGCACCTGATCATGGAGCTGCTGCACGATTCAGACCTGGTGCGATCGGTCGATATCGTCGAGCTCAATCCGTTTCTCGACGAACGCGGCCGCACTGCACGTGTCGCGGTCGAACTGCTCGGCAGCCTGTTCGGCCAGGAGATCACCGACCGGCCGACGCCGAGCAACGCGGTATTTCCGGACAATACCTGACCTGCTCAGGTCGCCAGTGTCGCGTTGCCCTCGACAAGGCTGGTATTTCCGGTCGCAGGATCGGTGACCACATTCTTCACGTCCGCCGTTCCCTGCGCCGTCAGCGTGAACTTGGTGTCGCCGATCCTGAACGAACTGTCCTTGATCAGCACGCTTTGATACTGGATGGTCGAACCGCTCTGGTATTTCACCTGGGCGCGAAAGCCATTGACCGCCGTGATCGACAACTGGAATTTCTGGTTGTTCGAATAGGTGCCGCCCCAGTTGCCCTGGTAGAGCGTGGGATCGACATTGGCATAGGGCGTGCTCGACGGCGTATTCAGTGACGCTGACGCGTAGCTGCTCTGGAGAATGCTCATGATGTCGCCCATGACAACGTTTCCTCGCCCGCCATTCGTGATGGGCCACTTACTGATGGCCGCGGTTAACGAGGGCTTGATCGCCTTGTCCCGATGTTGCCGGGGATGGCGCGCGAAATGATCTGAAACAAAAAAAAGGCGGCTCATCGAGCCGCCCTTTAAATCGATCGCTTGTGTAGGAGCCTTACTCGGCCGCGAGCTTCAGATCCGGCGCAGCGGCGCGGACTTCGGCGTCGACCTGGGCTTCGAACTTGGCGAAGTTCTTCTGGAACATGCCGACCAGCGCCCGCGCGGTCTTGTCGAACTCGGCCTTGTCCTTCCAGGTGTTGACCGGATCGAGGATCTCGCTCGGCACGCCCGGCAGCGCGGTCGGCACCGCGAAGCCGAAATACTTGTCGGTGCGGAATTCGACATTGCGCAAGCTGCCGTCGAGCGCCGCAGTCAGCAGCGCGCGCGTCACCTTGATCGGCATCCGGCTGCCGATGCCGTATTTGCCGCCGGTCCAGCCGGTGTTGACCAGCCAGCAGTCGACATTGTGCTTGGCAATCAGCTCGCGCAGCATGTTGCCGTAGACCGACGGATCGAGCGGCAGGAACGGCGAGCCGAAGCAGGTCGAGAATTCCGGCTGCGGCTCGTTGCCGAGGCCGCGCTCGGTGCCCGCGACCTTCGCGGTGTAACCGGACAGGAAGTGATACATCGCCTGCGCCGGCGAAAGCTTTGCGATCGGCGGCAGCACGCCGAAGGCGTCGGCCGCCAGCATCACCACGTTCTTCGGCTGGCCGGCGCGGCCGGTGCGCGAAGCGTTCGGGATGAAGTCGAGCGGATAGGCCGAACGGGTGTTTTCGGTCTTCGAGCCGTCGTCGAAGTCAGGTACCCGGGTGTCCTCATCGAGCACCACGTTCTCGAGAACGGCGCCGAAGCGGCTGCTCGCGGCGAAGATCTGGGGCTCGGCTTCCTTCGACAGCTTGATGCACTTGGCATAGCAGCCGCCTTCGAAATTGAAGACGCCGTCAGTACCCCAGCCATGCTCGTCGTCGCCGATCAGCGTGCGGTTGGGATCCGCCGACAGCGTGGTCTTGCCGGTGCCGGACAGGCCGAAGAAGACCGCGGTGTCGCCCTTGGGGCCGACGTTAGCCGAGCAGTGCATCGGCATCACGCCCTTGGCGGGCAGGTAGTAGTTCAGCGTGGTGAAAACCGACTTCTTCATCTCGCCGGCATAATAAGACCCGCCGATCAGGACGATCTTGCGGGCGAAATCGATCGCGACGACGTTCTCGGACTTGCAGCCGTGACGTTTCGGATCGGCGCGGAAGCTCGGCAGAGAGATGATGGTCAGTTCCGGCACGAAGTCGCGCAGCGTCGAAGCCTCGGGCCGGATCAACAGGGTGCGGATGAACAGCGAGTGCCAGGCCAGCTCGGTGAAGACCCGCGTCTTGATCTGGAAGGTCGGATCCGCGCCGCCGTACAGGTCCTGCGCGAACAGCGTCATGCCTTCGGCATGCTTGAGGAAGTCGGCATAGAGCGCCGAGAACTGGTCCGGCGTGATCGACTGGTTGCCGGCCCACCACATCTTCTCGGTGCTGGCGTCGCGAACCGTGAACTTGTCCTTCGGGCTGCGGCCAGTGAAGTCACCGGTATCGGCGCAAAGCGCGCCATCCGCGGAAAGAACCGCCTCGCCCGCCGACAGCGAGAATTGATAGAGCTGCGGCGCACCCAGGTTCCAATGCACCGTCTTGAGATTTTTTAAGCCGAATTTGTCGGC
>JAIEPP010000474.1 GCA_019748335.1 Xanthobacteraceae bacterium | reverse complement strand
CGGAATCGTGCGCAACACCTGGAACAGCGGATCAAGACCGCGCATCGCCCAGACCGATTGCCCGACCAGCGTGCCGTGCGCGATGCCGACCACGGCTGCGATCGAATAGCCGAGCGCGACGCGCTGAAGGCTGGCCGACAGATGCCAGAACAGGCCCTTGTCGATACCGCCATGGTCGAAGAACGGATCGAGGATCAATTCCCTGGTGTCCTTGAACACCTTCGACGGCGGCGGCAGGGTCGATCCGGTGCGGCGGCACACCAGCTCCCAGAACAGCATCAACAGCGCCAGTACGATCAGCGGCGGCACGACGCGCGCCGCGAACTCCTTCGCCATCTTGGCGTACTTCTCTGCGCTTGGCGCCCGCTTCGGCGTCATCGTCACGACCGGCGCCGCAGTCTTCGGCGCTGATGTCGGAACGGCCACGGCGGTGGCTTCGGCTTTCATCGCTGGCATCGTCATTGAAGGTGCATCTCCGTGTTCAAAGAGCGGGCCGCGCACGAACGCGCGGCCCGGTTTGGATCAGACTTCAACACGCTTGATCGACAGGGACTTGAGGTAGGCTGAGGGATTCTCGGGGTCGAACACCTTGCCGTCGAAGAAGGTCTCCCTGCCGCGCGAGGTCGACGCCGGAATGTCGGCAGCGGCGACGCCGAGTTCCTTGGCGGCGTCCTTCCAGAGGTCCTCGCGGTTGACCTTGGCGATCAGCGCCTTGGCGTCGTAGCCGGCTTCGTACTTGCCCCAGCGGATATCCTCGGTGATGAACCAGAGATCGTGGCTCTGGAACGGATAGGAGGCGTGGTCGCGCCAGTACTTCATGATGTGCGGCGAGTTCTCGACCACCTTGCCGGGAAGGCCGTAATCGAACTTGCCGGCGCTGCGATCGAGGACGTCCTCGACCGGGCAGTTCATCCACTGCCGCTTGCCCATGATCGCCGCGAGTTCAGCCTTGTTCTCCATCTTGTCGGCCCACTGCTGGGCTTCCATGACCGCCATCAGGATGGCCTTGGCGGCCTTCGGATTCTTGTCGACCCACGCCGCGCGCATGCCGAGCGACTTCTCCGGATGCTTGCTCCAGATCTCGCCGGTATTGACCGCGGTGTAGCCGATGCTCTGGTGGATCAACTGCAGATTCCAGGGCTCGCCGACGCAGAAAGCGTCCATGGTGCCGACCTTCATATTGGCCACCATCTGCGGCGGCGGCACCACGATGGTCTCGACGTCCTTGTCGGGATCGATACCACCGGCGGCCAGCCAGTAGCGGATCCACAGGTCATGCGTGCCGCCCGGGAAGGTCATGGCGATCTTCGCCGATTTGCCGGCCGCCTTCTTCGCATCGAACACCGCCTTCAGCGGCGCGGAGTCGGCGCCGATCTTGAGGTCGGCATATTCCTTGGCGATCGAGATGCACTGCGCATCGAGATTGAGCCGCGCCAGGATGTACATCGGCGTCGGCTGGTTGTTCTGCGTCACCTTGCCGGCCGAAATCAAATACGGCATCGGGCTCAGAATGTGCGCGCCGTCGATGCCATTGCCTTCGCCGCCGAGCACGAGGTTGTCGCGGGTGGTTCCCCACGACGCCTGCTTGGTGACCTCGACGTCGGGCATCCCGAATTTGGCGAACAGGCCCTTGTCCTTGGCGACGAACAGCGGCCCGGCATCGCTCAGCGCAATGAAGCCGAGCGTCGCCTTGGTCACTTCCGGGCCCGCGCCTTGCGCGAATGCGCCGGCCGGGAAATTCAACTTCGCAGCGGCGAGCAAGGCTGCCGTGCTGCCGGCCGCTTTCAGGAGCTGACGGCGGCTAAGGCGAGAGGTCGGATTGGCAGTCTTCGTCATGGGCGCTGGTGTCCTTTGCGTCTAATGGCCGTCCGTCCGTGTCACCGCGCTGAAGGCATAGAGGCGCGTCCTGGGGAGGCCCCAGTCTGGCGGTTTCACAAGTCGGATGATTGGTCTCGAGGGACGGCATCAATGGCGTCAGCACAAGCTATTCAAGCTTCGTGCCAAGCCTGCTGCATCGCAAAAAACTTATATTATTCAAAGGAATATGAGTTCGGCGCGGCAGTCCGCCGAACCTGCGCTTCGCACCCTAAATTTGCGATTCGCTCAATTCTTGTGCGGCGCACAAGAATTGAGCAGGTGCGCAGGGCGTGCCTTCAGGCGCTCTCTTAAGCCCGCTCTTAAGCGTTTTCTTGGGCCTTCGCCGCCATCGGTTTCGGCGCCGCGCCTTTGCCCGGCTTCATGCGGAATTCGTAGGTCATCTGGTGCCACGGAACATCCGCCGGCTTGCCGTCGGGCATCAGCGCATCGCTTCGTTTTTCGATCTTCGCGACCAGTTCGTCCTTGACCCCGAACACGACGTCGGAATCCAGATATTTGTCGCCATCCATGAAGACATGCGTGATCAGCGGCTCGTAACCGGGCGCGTTGACCAGGAAATGCACATGTGCCGGCCGCATCGCGTGGCGGTGGGTCTGGATGATCATCTCGCCGACCGGTCCGTCGGTCGGAATCGGATAGCTGCATGGCAGGATGGTGCGGAAGAAGAACCGGCCATCGGCATCAGTAATGAATCGCGCCCGCGACGAAGCCCCTTCGGTCGCGTAGGACGGCCGTTGCGAATCGTAGAATCCCTCGGCATCGGCGTGCCAGATGTCGACGGGAACATTGGCCAGCGGCTGGCCGTGGAGGTCGGTAACGCGGCTCTGCACGAACATCCGTTCGCCCGGCAGACTGGCCGAGACGTCGGTGCCGTGCGGCATCACCTTGTGGTCGCCGACATAGAACGGGCCGAGCACGGTGGTCTCGGTGGCGCCCTCACGCTCCCGATGGTTGACGGCATCGACCAGCATCGAGACGCCGAGCACGTCGGACAGCAGGATGAACTCCTGCCGGATCGGGGTGCACTTCTGCCCCGTGCGGGTCAGGAAATCGATCGCGTATTCCCATTCCTCGAAGGTGAGACCGGTCTTGGCGACATAGCCGTGCAGCGCCGTCACCAGTTCCTGCAGCAGGAATTTGGCGCGCGGATCCGGCGTGTCGTCAAAACTGCGGATCACGGCGGCGGTGAGTTCGGTCTCGTTGAATTGGGTCATTTTGGCTGTCCTGCGGGGGTCGCGAATGGCTGCGTCAGCGTATACCACCGATCCGGCCGGGGTAAGCGCGGGGCGTTGGAACAGCCTACACTTTTCGGCTATCAAGGCGCGTACCCAGCCTGCCGGAGATCAAGTCAGATGTTAGCCCCCACCCCCGCCTCGCCCGAGTCCGCCGGAATGTCCAAGCCCGCGCTCGACCGTCTCGAAAACCACCTGAAGCAGCGCTACGTCGATGCCGGCCGCTTTCCCGGGACGCAGCTTCTGGTCTACCGCCGCGGCAAGATCGTCCACTCGACGGTGCAGGGCTTTGCCGACGTCGAGCGCAAGGTGCCGGTCAAGGACGACACCATCTTCCGGATCTATTCGATGACCAAGGCGCTGACCTCGGTCGCCTTCATGATGCTGGTCGAGGAAGGCAAGGTCGCGCTCGACGAGCCCGTTCATAAATACATTCCCGAATGGAAAAACCTCGGCGTGTTCGTGGCCGGCACCTATCCGGCGTTTCTGACCCGGCCGCCGTCGCGGCCAATGCTGATCGTGGACCTGCTGCGCCACACCTCTGGTCTTACTTACGGCTTCCAGCAGCGCTCCAATGTCGATGCCGCCTATCGCGAGACCAAGATCGGCGAAGTGATCAAGGCCGGCACGCTGCAGACCATGATCGAGGACCTGGCCAAAATTCCGCTGGAGTTTTCGCCCGGCGAGGCCTGGAACTACTCCGTCGCCACCGACGTGCTCGGCTATCTCATCGGCAAGATCTCGGGCAAATCGTTCGAGCAATTTCTGAAGGAGCGCATTCTCAATCCGCTCGGCATGAACGATACCGATTTCTTCGTGCCCAAGGACAAGGCGCATCGCTTCGCGGCCTGTTACTCGGCCGATCCAAACGGCGGGTTCAATCCGCTCGCCGCCGATCGCAAGGGCACGCTGACGCTGCAGGACGATCCGGCCACGAGCTCGTTCCTGGCGCCGCCGTCGTTCATTTCCGGCGGCGGCGGCCTGTGCTCGACCGCGGCCGACTATCTCACCTTCTGCCGGGCGCTGCTCAACGGCGGTGAACTCGGCGGCGTGCGGTTGCTGGGTCCAAAGACGCTGAAATTGATGGCGTCGAACCATCTGCCCGGCGGCGTCGATCTGCCGGCGATGTCACGCTCGTTGTTCTCGGAGGCGTCCTACAACGGCGTCGGTTTCGGCCTCGGCTTTGCCGTCACCATGAACCCGGCGCAGACCCTGATTGCCGGCAGCCCGGGCGAATACGCCTGGGGTGGTGCGGCGACGACGTCGTTCTTCATCGATCCGGCGGAAGAGCTGATCACCATCTTCATGACGCAGGTGCTGCCGTCGAGCGCCTATCCGATCCGGCGCGAGATCCGCACCATGGTGTATGCCGCCATCACCGACAGCAATCTCTGACAGCAATCCGGGTTCCGCGGCGCGCTTCGGCGATCATGGAACCCGGCCACTCCAGGCTAATCTCCTCTAAATTCCTTGGCGGTTTCAACCGCTTATCCTATGCTTCCGGCAGTTGCGCGGATCCGGGACGAGCATTGCCAAAACTCTCACTGCCTGTGCGTCTCGCCCTTCTTGTCGCGGGAACCACGCTGCCGCTGATCCTTTTCGCGGCAGGCATCGTTTACAACAATTACGAACAGGACCGCCGGGACGCGACGCAGCGCGTCGGCGAAACCGTGCGCAGCATCCGCCTGGTGCTCGATGCCGAAATGCAGCGCATGACCGGCGCGCTACAGGTGCTGGCGTTGACCAATGCGCTGCGTGATCGTGATTTCGAAGGCTTCCGCCGTATCGCGAAAGGCTTTCTCGACCAATATGCCGAAGGTGGCGTCGTGCTGGTAGCGGATCGGGACGGCCGCCTGGTGTTCTCCTCGGTCACGTCGGACGCCGCAAGCCTGCCGCTCCGAAACAACCGCGCGATCGTCGACAAGGTGTTCGCGGAAAAGAAGCCGACCTATTCCAATCTGTTCACCGGCGCGGTCAAGAATCGCCTGATTGTCACGGTCGAAGTTCCGGTTATTCGCGACGGCGAGGTCATCTACGATATTTCTTTCAGTCCGCCGATCGAGATTTTCCAGGCCATCATCGAACAGCAGCGTCCGAGCAAGGACTGGACGATCTCGATCTTCGACGGCGAAGGCATCAATTTCGCCCGCGTGCCGAACCCGCAGGAGACGATCGGCAAGCGCGCGTCGCCCTCGCTTTATACGGAGCTGTTCCACACCCCCGAGGCGACGTTTTCGTCGGTGTCGCTCGAAGGCGTGCCATTGATCACCAGCGTGGTGCGCTCTTCGCTGACCGGTTGGACGGTGGCCGCCGGCATTGCGGAAAGTTCGCTGGTCGCCCCGCTTTGGCGCAGCCTCGCCATCACCAGCGTGATCGGCGGCATCCTGCTGCTGATCGGCCTTGCATTCGCGGTGCGGATGGCCACCACGATCGCCCGCGGCGAGATGCTGCATGATCTGCTGATCGAAGAGCTCAACCACCGCGTCAAGAACACGCTCGCGATCCTGCAATCGATCGCCACGCAGACTTTTCGCAGCGCCAGCCGTGCCGAACGCGCGTCATTCGAAGGCAGGCTCGGCGCGCTGGCAGAAGCACACAATCTGCTGAGCCAGGAGAAATGGCAGGGCTCCGAATTGCAGGACGTGGTCGCGCGGGTGTTGCAGCCCTATCTGCTCACCAATCCCGGCCGGATGCGGATGTTCGGACCGAAGGTGCCGCTGTCGCCGCGGCTCGCCGTGATCCTGTCAATGATCGTGCACGAGATCGCCACCAACGCCGCCAAATACGGCGCGCTGTCGAACGACACCGGCACCGTCGCGCTGGACTGGGAAGTGCTGGAGGAAAGCGACGGGAGCAAGTTGCGGATGATCTGGACCGAGACCGGAGGCCCGCACGTCACGGCGCCGGTACAGCGCGGCTTCGGCTCGCGGCTGATCGAGCGCAGCGCGCGCGATCAGCTCGGCGGCGAGGCTACCGTCGATTTTCTGCCCCACGGCGTCGTCTACAGCTTGAGCTGCGCGCTCGAAAACGAGCGCTGACGAACCGGGAACGCGGTTGATGCCGCCTGCCCGGACGGCGCCATGCGCTTCGCGAAAGCCGCCGGTCGCTAAGCCACCAAAGCTTGCAGCGCGATTGCCTGTTCGCGGGTTTGCACCGCGATGGCGGTGTGGCTGTAGTCGGGACCGTCAGGGGTCATCTGATTGAGAAGCTCCTGGCCCTTGATGACATGAAGTTCCGCACCGGTACCGGAAGGGTAAATCCCGAGAACCACGTCGAAGGCGGTTACAATGGATTTGAGGGCGTTGGCCTTGTCACTTGATCCCTGGATAAAGCTGCGCACGTCCGCAGCAAGCTCCTGCAGCCTGTCAAAATCGATCACGCGGATACTCCACTAACTGACCGATCCTTGACACGAGATGCTTACTGAAAACTGAAGGTCACCATAGAGCGCCCCTATCGGGATTTCTGCCTGAGCACCGAATGGCGCCAGCCATATCGACCGGACAGCAGGCCCCTTCGCGGCCCTGAGCGGACACAAAGTCATCGTGACCGGATATTTCCAGAACCGCTGGCTGGTGCGCCAAATTTGGCACGTTAGTTGCTAGTTTTGACGCGGAAACCAATCGGGGAAATCAGGCCATGTCGACGATCACAGCACCGGTAGCATCGGAAGCGCCCAAGCCGCTTTACACCTCTCTCTTCGTCCAGGTGCTGGCCGCGCTGGTACTCGGGATCGTGCTCGGCATGGCCGCGCCCGATTTTGCCGTCGGGCTCAAGATCTTCAGTGACGCCTTCCTGAAGCTGATTTCGATGATCGTGGCGCCGATCGTGTTCTGCGTCGTGGTGCACGGCATCGCCGGCGCCGGCGACCTGAAGAAGGTCGGACGGGTCGGCGTCAAGGCGCTGGTCTATTTCGAGACCATGACCACGGTGGCGCTCATCGTCGGCCTCCTGCTGGCCTATCTGTTCGGGCCCGGCCACGGCATGAACATCGACACCTCGACGCTCGATGCCAAGGCGCTCAGCAACTATGCCGACAACGCCCACAAGCTGCAGGGCGGCGGCATCGGCAGCTTCCTGATGAACATCATCCCGACCACGTCGATCGACGCGCTGTCGCGCAACGACGTGCTCCAGGTGCTGTTCTTCGCGATCCTGTTCGGTACCAGCCTCGCCCTTGTCGGCGGTGAAAAGGCCGAAAAAATCACGTCGTTCATCGACGCCGTGTCGACCGTGCTGTTCCGCACCATGGGCCTGATCGTGCGCGTCGCGCCGCTGGGCGTGCTCGGCGCCGTGGCCTATACGGTCGGAAAATACGGCGTCGGCTCGCTCAAGCAGCTGCTGTCGCTGGTCGCCCTGTTCTACGTCTCGGTGGCGATCTTCGTATTCGGCGTGCTCGGCGGCGTGATGGCGCTGGCCGGACTCAACATTCTCAAATTCCTGGCCTATCTGCGCGAGGAACTGACGATCGTTCTCGCCACCGCCTCCTCCGACGCCGTGCTGCCGCAGATCATGCGCAAGCTGGAGCGGATGGGCGTCAAGGATTCGGTGGTCGGCCTCGTGATCCCCACCGGCTACTCGTTCAACCTCGACGCATTCTCGATCTATCTGACGCTGGCGGTGGTATTCATCGCGCAGGCGACCAACACGCCATTGTCGTTCGGTGACCTCCTGCTCGTGCTGGGCGTCTCGCTCATCACCTCAAAGGGCGCGCATGGCGTGCCCGGTTCGGCGATCGTCATCCTGGCGGCGACGCTGAATGCGGTGCCGAGCATTCCCGCCATCGGCCTCGTGCTGGTGCTGTCGGTCGACTGGTTCATCGGCATGGCCCGCGCGCTCGGCAACCTGATCGGCAACTGCGTCGCCACCGTCGTCGTCGCGGCCTGGGAGAAAGATCTTGACCGCGACAAGGCGCGGCGCGTGCTCGACGGCACGGAACTGGTCGACGTGACCGCGGGTTAGGTGATTGCCGCAAGGCGCCCGCTACCGCCATTTCCGGGGCTCGGCGCCAGCGGGGTCTCTCGGCGGTTCAACACTGAGTTTAGTAGGCTACCGTACCGAAAAATCAATCCACGGGCACGTCATTCCGACATCTGGGCAAGCCGACGATCCAAAACTCCTGGAGGAACGTTCCATGCGCCGTTCACCGGAAACGGCCCCAATTTTGCTATATTTCGGCCGATATGACGGTTGAGCATTCCAGGGAACACCAACCCAGGGGGTACTTCCGCTCACCCCGGACGGGTCATTTTGCCTCACGCAACCCCCGTAGTAGTACCAGTGTACAGGCGGCAGTTAGTAAGTATGCTCTCGAAATCTGTGGCCATTGAACTCGCGGTGGTTGTGGTTTGGCCGATATTTTGCCAAATGTAAGAGAGCGGGGTTTCGACAATTTTGCCCCGGGCGCCAGCAGTCGGAGCTTGGCTGACGGCGCCGGTATCCGGATGCTTCCAATTCGCCTGTGCGTTTGGCTACCATCCGATCTCTCAGGCTTCCTGTGTTTCCTACGGCGAATTCATGGGCTGATACAGACTTAACGCGGTAAATACGGATGAACCCCTGACCTAATTGACCAGGGCTTCTTGATCGAAGGATGGTAAAATCAGAATGATTAGATCAGCAGCAAAGAAGATGAAGCAGCGCAGTGCCGGTAAACCCGACATTGAATTGGGCAAGCGGATTCGCCTGCGACGTGTAGAGCAGAAGATTTCGCAGGCCGAGCTCGGCGACAAACTCGGCGTCAGCTTCCAGCAGGTCCAGAAATACGAGAAGGGCGTCAATCGCGTCGGCGCTGCCCGTTTGCAGCAAATCGCAACTGCGCTCGACGTGCCGGTCACGTTCTTCTACGACGGCGACGGCAAGGCGCGCGAAGTCGAGAGCCTGCTGTTCCTCGACAGCGCATTCAGCCTGCGGCTGCTGCGCGCTTACAGCAAGATCAAGGACCAGACCGTGCAGCGTCAGCTGGTGTCCCTGATGGAATCGATCGCCGCCAACGAAGACTAGGCGCTATCGCGTCTGGATTGCAGCACCGCGGACCCGATCTATGATCGCGAGCGAATCGGCGGGTAGCCTGTTGCTGCGCCAGGCCACATGTTGATCCGGCCGGGACAAGACCAGCTTGTCACCGTTGTAAATGACGGGATCCGGCCGTTCGATATCGAGAATCTTTAGCGGCATGCCCCGCAAGCGGGCTGCGGCGTCGAGTGCGGCGACGTCGACTGCGGGATCGAACCGCAACAGCGTGAATTCCGGCCCCATCGCGTCATAGAGCGATCGGCCGTCCTTGCACCAAAGATGCGGCGTACGACAACCCGGCACCGTCGACGGCGTATAGCTGCTCATGGTGTAGGCCGGATGGGCGGCACCATCATAGGCGATGATCGGCGAACGATCGTAATAGGTGCCGAAGTTCAATCCGGCACAGGCATATTGCTGCACATTGATCTCGTAGGTGAGACGGCCGACGTCGCGTCGCGCGCGTTCGCCTTCCACTCCCGCCGTCTCGATGTCGTCCGGCACCGAGCCGCGGCGGCGGATTTCGGCCTCGGCATGCGACATCGCGAATTTCGAAACCTGGCTGGTGATCGGCCAGCGCTCCGCCTCATAGGCGTCGAGGATGGATGACGGCGCCCAGCCATTGAGATGGGCCGCCAGCAACCACGACAGGTTCATCGCATCGGCAATGCCGGCATTCATGCCGTAACCGGCATAGGGCACCCAGATATGCGCGGCGTCGCCGGCGATGAAGGCGCTGCGGTCGCGGAACTTGTCGGCGATCAGCCGCCGTCCGAACCAGTCTTCCTTCGAGATGACCTCGTATTTGAAATCGGCGTCGACGCCGAGGATGGTGCGCAGGCAGCCGTCGCGATCGACCTCGTCGAAATCGCCCTCGCCCGGCTTCATGTAATTGTGCACCAGCCAGCGCTCGCGGCCGTCGATGGCATAGACCATGCCCGAGCGCCGCGGATTGATCGAACCGGTCCCCCAGGCGGACGCGCTCTGCTGGCGATCGATCAGCCCGGGCGCGCGAATATAGGTCGACTGCACGCGCTGGATCACGGCGTCGCCGGATAATTCCGCACCGATCGCCTTGCGCACGATCGAGCGCGCGCCGTCGCACCCGATCAGATAGCGGCAGTTCACAGCCGTGACCGTGCCGCTATCGAGATCGCGCAGGGTCACCCGCGCGCCGGTGTCCTCCACCACGACGTCTTCGACGGCGGTGCGGTTGACGATGCGGATGCGCGGCTGCGACGCCGCATGCTCGAACAGGATCGGCTCGAGGAAGATCTGGTTGATGCGGTGCGGCGGCTCCGGCGTCGGCCAATTGCAGTCCGGCCCGTCGGTTGCCGTGAAGCGGTCGCGCCGGCAGGGAATGTGAATCCGTGTCAGTTCCTGGCCGGTGAACGAGGTTCGGTAGCTGATGTCGTGCGGATAATCCGCCGGCAGTCCGGCCTGGCGGACTTTCTCGGCAAGGCCGAGCCGCCGGAAGATCTCCATGGTGCGGGCGGCGACGTGATTGCATTTCGGCTCGGGCGGTGCGGCCCGCGCGCGCGTTTCCACCACCGTCACGTCGATGCCCCGCCAGGCGAGGTCGATGGCCAGCGTCAATCCGACCGGTCCGGCGCCAACGATCAGGACCGCGGTATCATTCATGTCGTGCAGGGGCCGTGCGTTTGCAGAAGAGTCATTTCAAGACTTCTTGTTATTGTTGTTGGGCTCGTCATTCGAGCTCGGCGCCGGAGTTCTTGACTATCACCGCCCAGCGCGCCGTTTCGGTCTTGATGTAAGCGGCAAAACTGTCGGGTGTCGAGGGCGGCAGCGGCTCCAGCGAAATCTCCCGCAACTTGTCCCTTGTCGCGGGGTCGGCGAGCAGTTTGGCGATCTGTGCCGCCAGCGCATCGACGATCGGCCGCGGCGTGCCCGACGGTGCCACCACGCCCTGCCAGGCGACCAGTTCGAAACCGGGCAACCCGGCTTCGGCCAGCGTCGGAATCTCCGGAGCAGCGGCGACCCGCTTCGGCGTGGTGACGCCGAGCACCCGGACCTTGCCCTCGCGAATCTGCTGCAACGCCGGCTGCAAATCCACCACCATGAACGGAATATGCCCGGCGACCACATCGAACATCGCCGGCACGCTGCCGCGATACGGCACATGCCGGATGTCGATTCCCGCCGCCGTCTTCAGCATCTCGGCGCCGAGATGCTGCGGGCTGCCATTGCCGGCCGAGCCATAGCTCAGGCCCGGCTTCGATTTGGCGTAGGCAATAAATTCGGCAAGCGTCTTTGCCGGGATCGCCGGATTGATGATCAGCGCAAACGGCACGCCGGCCACCAGGCCGACAGGCGCGAAATCCACCGCGGGATCGTAGGGCAGCCTTTTATACAGCGTCTTGTTGATGGCGAGCGTGGTCGAGGTTGCCATCAGAAGCGTGTAGCCGTCCGGTTCGGACTTGGCGACGAGTTCGGCGCCGAGCGTCGTGCCGGCGCCCGGCTTGTTCTCGACGACGACGGTTGCGCCAAGGCCGTTCTTGAGCTGGTCGGCAAACAATCGGCCGAGCAGATCGGTGGTGCCGCCTGCCGGATAGGGCACGATCATCCTGATCGTCTTGCTCGGATAGGTCGCCTGGCCCCGCGCCGGCCCCGCTGCGAGCCAGGCCAGCCCGCCACCGCATCCCGCAATCGCTTCCCGGCGCGTCAACGGCATCGCGTTCTCCCAAGGGGCTTTTCTAGATTCTGTTGCGAACCACCATAACGGTCACGGCGACATATCAAAGGAGACAAAAGTCCAATCACGGCGGTGGGCCAGCTTTCAGTTCAAGTTCGGGACGTGCGGCAGTGCAACAGCGGCCGCGGTTACTTAATCTTAACGCAACTCTCACGGGGTAATCTTGCCTGACGCTGTCGTGGAGCAGTCCCCGCCTCCCCCGTCTGCCCGAACGGCGCGTATATGATTTCAATTTTCGCGCCTCGCGCGCACGCCGACCAATCCTGACATTAGGGAAATCTGACATGCAGAGAATGACAGTCGTTGCCATGGCCGCGATGCTCGTGACCGGGCCGGCGTTTGGCCAGGGAGTTGGACCTGCATCAGGCGCCGGAACGGCGGCGTCCCATCAGGCCGCACCGGCCGGCACGACGCCTGCCGCGCACGCAGCGCCGGTGAAAGCCGCGGCTGCCGCGTCGACGCCGGAATCGCGCTCGGCAGCGGCGCTGGCGCTCTCGCATGAGCCGACCTACGACGAGGGCAGCGCGCAACGTATCCGCGAAGCCGCACTGAGCTACTCGGATATCGCGGTGCGCGGTGGATGGCCGGTCCTTCCCGCCGATGCCAAATTTGCGCTCGGCGTGCAGGGGCCGAATGACGAGCTGTTGCGCAAGCGCCTGATCATGAGCGGCGACCTCGCCGCCGACAAGGCGTCCGGCGCTTACGACGAGGCCCTGGCCGAAGCGGTCAAGCATTTCCAGGTCCGCCACGGCATGGCGACGACCGGGACGGTGACGCCGCGCACGCTGGCCGCGCTCAACGTTTCCGTCCAGAAGCGCATCAAGCAGCTCGAGGCTTCGCTGACGCGCCTTGAAAACATGAGCTTTCCGTTCGGCCAGCGCTACGTGGTCGTGAACATCCCGGCGACCTTTGCCGAGGCGATCGAGGACGACAAGGTGGTGCGGCGCTATCGGGTCATCGTCGGCAAGACCGAAAAGCCGTCGCCGACGCTGACCACCGACATCACCAGCGTCAATCTCAATCCGACCTGGACCGTGCCGTCGTCGATCGCAAAGGCGGAAATTTCCGCGCATATGCGTAAAGACCCAAACTACCTGTCCCGCATGCACATGGACGTGCTGGGCGCCAACGACGCGCCGATCGATCCGCATTCGGTCGACTGGTCCGGCGCGCACACGCCGAATTTTACGGTACGCCAGCAGTCTGGCGCCTGGAATGCGCTCGGCGCGGTCAAGATCGACATGCCGAATTCTTATTCGGTCTATATGCACGACACCAATCAGCGCAACCTGTTCGCCGACGACTACCGCTTCGATTCCCACGGCTGCTCGCGCGTCGACAACGTGCGCGACCTCGCGGCGTGGCTGTTGAAGGACCAGCCGCAGTGGAACCGGGTCGCGATCGATGCGGCGATCGCGACCGGCCAGCGCCACGACATCCACGTCACCAAAAAGATCCCGGTCGCCTGGATCTACCTGACGGCATGGATGACCAAGGATGAGAGGATCCAGTTCCGCAACGACATCTACGCCCAGGACGAGCAACTGCTGGAAGCAACCGCCGAAGAAGCGGCGTTCTTCAACCGGGCCGGCGCGCATCCGCTGACGGCGCACATGACGCAATAATCAGGGAATAATGATAGCCGGGCCGACCGTGGCCCGGCTGTGCAGTTCCTCATGAGCACGCCTGATGTCGCGCAGCGGATAGCTGCGATTGACCTCGGCGCGGACCTTGCCTGAAATCACCGCATCGAAGAACGCGGCAGCCGCGGCTTCGTAATCAGAGCGTTTCGCGATCCAGGTGCGCAGCGTCGGCCGCGTCACAATGATCGATTTCCGATGCAGCAGTTGCAGGTCGAAGGCGCCGACATTGCCCGACGCGGTGCCGTAGCTGATCACCATCCCCATTGGCCTGACGCAATCGAGCGATTTCAGGAACGCCGATTTGCCGACGCCGTCATAGATCACGTCGGCGCCGACGCCACCTGTCAGTTCCATGGTACGCGCGGCAAAATCCTCGCGGCTGTAGACGATCACGTCACCGCAGCCATGCGCTTTCGCGATCTCGATCTTGCTGTCGGCGCCGACCGTGCCGATCACGCGGGCGCCGAGCGCCTTCGCCCATTGTCCCAGCAACAGCCCCATGCCGCCCGCCGCGGCGTGAACCAGCGCGATGTCTCCCGGCTTTATCTTGTAGAGACGCCGCACAAGATATTCGGCAGTGAGGCCACGCAGCAAGGTCGCCGCCGCGACTTCCGCGGAAATGCCAGATGGCAGATGCAGCAGCTTGTCGACGGGAACGAGGCGGCGCGCCGCATAGGCGCCGGGATGGATATAGGCGACCATGTCGCCGGCCTTGAAGCCGGTGACACCGGCGCCCACCGCTTCGATCACGCCGGCGCCTTGCCCGCCCAGCACGATCGGCATGGTGCCGCCATCATGCGGTCCGGCTTCGCCTTCGCGCTGATAGGTATCGGCAAAATTCAGCCCGATCGCGGTCTGCTTCAGCAGCACCTCGCCCGGACCGGGATCGCCGACTTCCACTTCCTCATATTGCAGCACTTCGGGACCGCCATGGCGGTGGATGCGGACGACGGCGGTCTTCATGATCTCAAGGCTTCCGGTTGGTGAGGTTGGCGATCAGGTCGGCGAACACGCGGCCGCCGAACAGGATGTGATCGCGCATCAATTGCTGCGCCAGCGCCTCGTCGCCGCTCTTGATCGCTTCGGTGACGCGGGCGTGCTCCTGGAACGACGCCTTCAGCCGCGCCGGCTGATAGAGGCTGGAGCGGTGATAGAACCGCATCCGCAACCGCGTGGTGCGGATCTGCTCGGCGAGGAATTCATTGCGCGCGCCGTCATAGATCGCGGCGTGAAAGGCGGCGTTGTTCTTGATGTAGGCCGGGCTGTCCAGCCGCTTCACCGCCGCCTGCGACGCCAGATGTAATTTCGCAAGTTGCGCCTTTTCGATTGACGTCATCCGCCGGGCGGCGAGGCCCGCGGCCTCGGCTTCCAGCGCGGTGAGCACTTCCACCATGCCGATGGCGAGTTGCGGCGACACGCTGGAGACCACCGCGCCCTGCCGCGGCACCAGCCGCACGATTCCGGCCGCCGCCAATTGCAGCAGGGCTTCCCGCGCCGGCGTGCGCGACACCTCGAACCGCTCGGCCAGCGTCTGCTCGTCGAGCTTGTCGCCCGGCGAGAGGCGGCCGTGCTCGATATCGTCCTCGATCTCCCGGCGCAGGGCTTCGCTGGTTCTGACGCGCATCAATGGTTCCCTTATGTATACATAGAAGATCATTGCGCACACATTAAATCAATGCTGAAATAGTCTTCGAAGACGCCCGAGAGCGTCCGTGTGCAGGGAACGCCGATGCCGATCGACCGAAGAAATTTTCTGACGGGAACCGCGCTTGCGCTGATGGGGTTGCGGCCCGCCACCGCGCAGGCCGACTACATTGCCGAGCTCTACGCCAAGGCCAAACAGGAAGGCGAACTGACCTGGTACAGCGTGTACTGGCCGTCGGACCGCTCCGAGAAACATGGCGCGCTCTTCACCAAGGCCTTCCCCGGGGTAAAAGTGAATGTGGTGCGATCGACCGCGCAGGTCGCCTATCAGCGGCTGAGCCAGGACCTGCAAGCCAACGCCGCCAATTGCGACGTGTTCGCCACCACAGACATGGGACAGTACGTGGCCTTGAAGGACCGCGGCGTGCTGATGCCCTACAAGATGAAATCGATCGACCAGATCGACAGCCGCTTTCACAACGTCGATCCCGATGACGCCTACCAGATCGTCAACGCCACCACGGTTGGGTTGGCCTACAACACCAACAAGGTGAAGCCGGAACAGGCGCCGAAGAGCTGGAAAGAGTTCATCGATCCCAAATGGAAGGGCCAGTCGGTGGTCGGTCATCCCGGCTTCTCCGGCTTCGTCGGCACCTGGGTGGTGCAGATGAACAAGCTCTATGGCTGGGACTATTTCGAGCAGCTGGCGGCGCTGAAACCGCATGTCGGCCGCTCCATCATCGACACCGTCACAGTTCAAGTGTCCGGCGA
>JAIEPP010000314.1 GCA_019748335.1 Xanthobacteraceae bacterium | reverse complement strand
TCTTCGACGGCCGCGAGCATATCCCGCTGATCACGATCCCGGGCATGCGCGACCGCACCATCAAGGTCGGCAGCGCCGGCAAGATCTTTTCGCTGACGGGCTGGAAAATCGGCTTCGTCTGCGCCGCGCCGCCGCTGCTGCGGGTGGCGGCCAAGGTGCACCAGTTCTTGACCTTCACCACCGCGCCCAACCTGCAGACCGCGGTGGCCTACGGCCTCGGCAAGCCGGCGGAATATTTCTACGACATGCGCAAGGATTTGGCACGGAGCAGGGACCGTCTCACCAGGGGGTTGGAGAGCATCGGTTTCCCCGTCCTGAAATCGCAAGGCACCTACTTCCTCACCGTCGACCTGTCGCCGCTCGGGCTCAACGAAACCGATGAAGCCTTCTGCAAGCGGATCGTGACCGATTATAAAGTCGCCGCGATCCCGGTGTCGGCGTTCTACGAAACCGATGCGGTGACGTCGGTGGTGCGGTTCTGTTTTTCCAAGCGGGATGAGACGCTGGATACCGCGCTGGAGCGTCTGTCGGACGCGGTGCATCGCCGCAAGAGGTAGCCAATGCGCGACCAGTCTCGGAATTCTCTTGGTGTGATCGGCGCGATATCGGCCCTTCTGTTGGCCGCGCCTGCGGTTGCCGAAGAACGCACGGTCAATTTCTACAATTGGTCGAACTACATGGCGCCGGATGTCCTTGAGAATTTCACCAAGGAGACCGGCATCAAGGTGGTCTACGACACCTTTGACGCCAACGAGACGCTGGAGACGCGGCTCTTGGCCGGAAAATCCGGCTACGACGTCGTGGTCCCGACCGGCTATTTCCTGCAGCGCCAGATCACGGCCAAGGTTTTCCTGAAACTCGACAAGGCAAAACTGCCGAACCTCGCTAACGCCTGGCCGGTGGTGACGAAGGAACTCGCGATCTACGATCCCGGCAACAATTACGGCGCCAACTACATGTGGGGCACCACGGGCATCGGCTACAACGTCAAAATTGCGCAAAAAATCCTCGGGGCCGATGCGAAGATCGACAGCTGGGACATGGTGTTCAAGCCGGAGAACCTCGCCAAATTCAAAGACTGTGGCATCCACATGCTGGATTCCGCCGACGACATTCTGCCGGCGGCCTTGAGCTATCTCGGAATCGATCCGAATTCGACCAAGCCCGCCGATCTGGAAAAGGCCGCCGATCTCGTCATCAAGATCAGGCCCTATGTCCGAAAATTTCATTCCTCCGAATATCTTGGCGCGCTGGCGTCGGGCGAGATCTGTTTCGTGGTCGGCTGGTCCGGCGACGTGATGCAGGCGCGCAGCCGCGCGGCGGAAGCGAAAAACGACATCGAGATCGGCTACACCATCCCGAAAGAGGGTGCGCAGATGTTCTTCGACAATCTCGCGATCCCGGCGGATGCCAAGAACGTCGCCGAAGCCTATGAGCTGATCAACTATCTCTACCGTCCGGAGGTAGCGGCGAAAAATTCGGACTTTTTGTCCTATGCCAACGGCAATCTGACGAGCCAGAAGCTGGTCGATCCCAGAATTCTGAACGACAGGAACATCTATCCGGACGAGGCGATGCAGAAAAAACTGTTCGTGATCCAGGCCCGCGACGCCGCCACCCAGCGGGTGATCAACCGGCTGTGGACCCGGGTGAAGACGGGGAAATAGTTCTCCGGGTCGTCATTGCGAGCGAGGCGCATTTTGGCTGCATTTCTGGCATCGCGCGGGCGTCCAAAATCGAGTATATTGCCTTGCACGATGGAGTAGCCAATCGACCATGACTGAGCATCCACGCATTTCGCTGTCGCCCGATGTGCTTGCAGGCAAGCCTGTGATCCGTGGAACCAGGATCGCGGTAGAATTCGTCATCGGCCTGTTGGCGGATGGCTGGGCCGAAGCTGATATTCTGACCAACTACCCGAATGTCACACATGATGACGTCATCGCGTGTCTTGCCTATGCGCGCGATACACTGAGTGCAGAGAAAGTGTATCCCAGCGCGGCCTGATATGCGCTTCCTTGCCGACGAGAACTTCCCAGGTGACGCCGTGGCAGCGCTTCGAGCGGCTGGGAATGACGTTATCTGGGTTGGAACGGAAGCGCCTGGCAGTCCCGATCGGGAGGTACTGGCGTGGGCTGCTCGCGATGCGCGCATTCTGATTACTTTCGACAAGGATTTCGGTGAACTGGCCAAGGCGTCGAGACTGCCCGCAAGCTGCGGCGTTATCTTGTTGCGCCTTCCGATGCCGCGGCCCGACAAGGGCGGGGAGCGGCTTGCTGATCTGATAGCGGCGCGCGATGATTGGGCCGGCTGTTTTTCAGTTGTCGAGCCCGGTCGTGTCCGAATGCGACCACTCGGATAGGTGAGCCGCGATTTGCGGACTATCTCACCGCCACCTTCGGTGCAGCCACAGCCACTGGTCCGGATATTCGCGCACCCAGCCTTCGATCACGTCCGTGACCGCCTGCATCGTGCCCTGAACGTCGATCTGCCCTGAGGCGTCGCGCGCGGGTTTGACCTCTTCGGACAGTTCGGCGCGGAAGCGGTGGTTGGACAGGCGGATGATGCGGACGCCGTGCACGGGGCATTCGACCTGGCGCAGCAACCGGGCCAGCGTCGGATTGGCTTTGGTCTTGCGGCCGAAGAACGTCACCTCGACGCCGTTGCCCATGTACTGGTCGACCAGCATCGCGACATGCTGGCCGCGCTGCAGCGCTTCGCCGAGCTTGAGCGGCGCGTCGCGGCCGGCCGGCACCAGCGTGCCCATCTTGACCGCGCGGATCCGCTCGATGGCGCGATCGGCGGATTCAATATTCGGCCGCCGGAACAGGATGGCGCAGTCGAGCCCGTGCGCGACCGCGCCGAGCGCGGGGATTTCCCAGTTGCCGAGATGGCTGGCGAAGATGATCGCCGGCTTGCCGTCGTCGCGCAGCGTATCGAACAGTTGCTTGGTCCGCGCGCTGAATTCGATCCGGCTGGGCTTGTCGGGATGATCGACGTCGTAGTCCCAGATGTGGTCGAGATGGGCAAATTCAGCACCGATGCGGCCGAGATTGTCCCAGACGCCGGCGAGAATTGTCTCGATCTCCTCCGGCGACTTCTCGGGAAAGGCCGCCGTCAGGTTCTCGCGACCGATGCGATCCTCGCGCAGCCGTCGCCCGATGAAGTGCGCGACGCGGCCGAAAAAGTTCGCGGTCTTGTCCGGATCGAAATAGCGCGTCGAACGCAACAGCCCGATCGTCAGCGCCCCGACGGCGGCTTCCGCCGCCGGCTTAGCGGCGTCGCGCAGGCGCGCCTTGGTGCGCAGGAACAGGCGGTTCATATTCAAAAACTACTGGTGTATCAGACAGGTTCGCGCGTCAGGATCAGCGAGGCATTTTGCCCGCCGAAGCCGAACGAGTTCGACATCACGGCGGTGACGCGGGCGTCGCGCGCGGTGTTGCCGACCACGTCGAACAGGATCGCGGGATCCGGCACCTGGTAATTGATGGTCGGCGGAATCCGCTGATGCTCCAGCGTCAGCAGCGAGAACACCGCCTCGACCGCACCGGCCGCCGAGATGGTGTGTCCGACCATCGACTTGTTCGACGACACCGGGATTTTCGGCAGATGGTCACCGAACACGACCGCGGTCGTGTTGTACTCCATCTTGTCGTTTTCCGGCGTCGCGGTGCCGTGGGCGTTGATGTGGTCGATCTGTTCCGGCTCGAGGCCGGCATCGGCCAGCGTCTTGCGCATGCAGCCGATGATCGGCTTGCCGTCCGGGCTGGAGCGGGTGCGGTGGAACGAGTCGGTGAGTTCGCCGCAGCCGGCGACGACGCCGAGAATAGTGGCGCCGCGCGCCATCGCGGAATCGTAGCTTTCGAGCACCATCGCGCCGGCGCCTTCGGCCATCACAAAGCCGTCGCGGTTCTTCGAGAACGGTTTTGAGGCGGCCTGCGGCGGATCGTTCTGGGTCGACAGCGCCGACAGCAGCGAGAACCGCACCAGCGCTTCCGGATTGACCGAGCCGTCGGTGCCGACGCACAGCGCGGCGTCAGCCTCGCCGCGACGGATCGCCTCGACGCCGAGCTGGATCGCGGTGGCGCCGGAGGCGCAGGCGGTCGACAGCGAGATCGGCGATCCCTTGGTGCCGAAGGTCTCGGCGAGGTGGCTTGCGACCGAACCGAACATGAAGCGGTGATGAAATTCGCCGAACTTTCCGCCGCCGCTGGCGCGCAGCACGTCGCCGTAATCGAATTCGGTCTTTCCGGTCGCGCGGCCGAGCGCCAGCCGTTGCGGCCATTCGACCTCGACCGGAGCGACCGCGAGAAACAGCGGTCCCGGGAAATTCGCCTTGGTGCCGATCGCGGCCTGCTCGAGCGCTTCCTCGGTCGCCAGCTCGGCGAGGCGCTCGGTAAGGCCGGTGGAGGAGGCCGGATTGACGGTGACGAAATCGACGGTGCCGGCCATGGTGGTCTTCAGGCCGTCGACCGGAAACCGCGTGACGGTGCGGATGCCGGATTCGCCCGCAGTCAGCCGGGTCCAGTTGTCTTGCTTGCCGGCGCCGAGCGAGGTCACCACGCCCATGCCGGTAACGACGACGATCGGCCGGCCCAATTTATCGCGTGGTGCTGACATAGTTCCCTCGTCGATGCTGCGCTCACGCGCTGTCTTCCCCGAACGCTTCCCGCGTTCAATTCCGTGGTGATTGCCGGAACGGCATTCGCCCTACTTGACCGCTTCCACCAGCGCCATGCCTTCGCCTTGCCAGTGACCGGCCCCCACCACCACAATCTGGGTCGGCGCGTCCTGCTTTTCAACCTCGAAGCCGGTCGGGTCGTTGGGCGGAAACAGCGCGCCGCGCGAGATCGAAAGCGCGGCCAGCGCCAGCCCGAGCGGAAACTGCGTCTCCAGCGTATGGCCGAACATCGTCCCGGTGGCGCGCACCGCAAAGCCGGGATGCTGCTTCAGGAACGCCTTTTCCTCCGAGGTCACCGGTTCGACACCGGTCGCGCCCGTGATCAGGTTGCCGTTGTCGGTCAGAACGCCGAGCTTCGGCCACATCGCTTGCAGCGATCGGGTCACAGCGCCCGGCTGCTTGCGCTGCGCGAGATCGGCGACCACCTTGGTGAGTTTCGCGTAGGGCTTGGCGCCGCGCGCTTCGGCGTGTTTGCGGGATTCCAGCACCAGGAAACAGCCGGCGGAGCCGAGCGCAAAGCCGCTGTTGTTCTCGCGCTGCCACACCGGAGTGTATTTCCCGGTCAGATTGAAGTCGCCGAATTCGTACAGCACCAACAGGTCGGAACGCTCGCCGTTATGCGCGGCGCCGACCAGCGCGATGTCGCTCTGGCCGGACTCGATCCGGGCGAGCGCGATCCGCGCCGCGTCAATCGAAGCGGCTTCTTCGCCCATGAAGGTACGCGAGGTCCCGCTGACGCCGTGGACGATGGCGATGTTGCCCGCGAGAAGGTTGGAGAGTTGGGCCAGGAACAGCGTCGGCCGCAGATCGTTCATCAGTCGTTCGTTGAGAAAGCCCGGGCCGGAATTGCCCTTGGCATCGGCGTTCATGATCGCAAGGTCGACCGCGAGATCGCGCTCGCCGCCGCCGGCCGCGACGATCATGTCGGTACGGCCGAGGATTTCCGCATTGCCCTTGATGCCGGCGGAGTCCAGCGCCAGGCCCGCGGCATAGGTGCCGATGCGCTGCCAGGCTTCCATCTGGCGCTGATCGCCCTTTTTCGGAATCTGGGCGTCAAACGAAACCGGCGCCAGCGGATGCACGATGTAGGGCGCGAATCGCTGGTCTTCGGTGTTGATACGCTTTTCGTTCAGCGCATCCCAATGCGCGTCGAGCCCTTCGCCGAGCGAGGAGACGATGCCTATGCCGGTGATCCAGACTTCCCTGGGCGCGGCGGATTTGAGGTCAGTCATGCGTATTCGCCTGCAGCAGGGGGAAGCCGATCTTGGTGGCCATCGCGTCCATGTGCACGCGCAGGTCGGGATGCGGGAAGGGGATGTGGCGGAAGGTCAGGTCGGCGCTGCATTTCAGTTCCTTGCCGACGCGTACTTTTGCCGACGTTACCGCGAAGCCCGAGCCCTCATGCTCGATCTTCGCTTCGATCGTCAAGAGGTCGCCAGGGCTGACGAAGCCCCGCATCTTGGCTTCCTTGACCATGGCGAGGAAAGGCATCCGTTCGAACTTCATGATACCGAGCAGCAGCCAGCCGGAACTCTGCGCCATCGCCTCGGTCAGCAACACGCCGGGCATGATCGGGTAGCCCGGGAAATGCCCCTCGAAGATGGTGTGCTTTTCGGGAACCTGCGCCTCGACCGTTATCGTCTTCGCCTCGAGGTTGAGGTCGACGATGCGATCGATCAGCTTGAAATAATCAAGGTCCATGGCGGGCGATTACGCGCCCGTTCCCGCGTTCTTGGCGGCGACCAGTTCGTCGATGCGATCGGCGAGGTTCTGCAGCACGAAATACTGCTCGGTGGTGGCCTTGCCGTCGTTGACTTCCTGGGTCCACTTTTCCAGCGGCATCTTGATGCCGAATGCCTTGTCGATCGCGAAGGCGATGTCGAGGAAGTCGAGGCTGTCGATTCCCAGATCGTCGATGGCGTGGCTCTCAGGCTTGATCGTGTCGCGCGGAATGTCGCAGGTCTCGGCGATAATGTTGGCGATCTGATCGTAGGTTGAGGACATCATTAAGCCTTTGATATAATGGAGATAATCTGGGGCGGCTGGGGGAGGCGGGCGCATCGTCCCGGAATGCCCTTTTTCCCCGGCCGGAGTCGAGTGCCCGTATATCGGAGCGAGGGCCCGAGTTCAATGGAGCCGGGCGGGACGGACGGGGTGGGATTTGGGGGCGAAGTGGCGGTTTTGGGGGCACGGAGATGACGGCCGCCGCGAAATCCGTGCCCATTTTACCAAGCCACCGCACGGGCAAGCGAGGAGATTCAGGCGAACCGATCGGCTACGGGATACGCGATAGACGGGCTCCTCGTCGGCGGAGAAGCAATCCAGCTAAACCCTGATCGCGTTAGCGCCGATCGTGGCTGCAACGCGTCTTGATAAATCAGACCGGTTCCGGGCTGTTTCTCCAGTGCGGCGGCCAGCGACCGATGCGCCTCGCAGCCGGCCCCGCAAATCGCCGCGATCCGACTGCGATGATACTGGGCCTGGTCGCGGTAGCCCTGTTCGATTTGCCACAGACCGTAATATTGCCAGGTCAGCACGTGATCAGGATCTGCTTTCAGGGCGCGCTCGTACCAAACTTGCGAAAGCTTGTAGTCGCCCAGCTTGCGATAGGAATAGTCGATCAGATTAGCCGCGTTCGGGTGATCGTCGTGGCCGAGCGTCTTCAACTGCTCGATCGCAGAGACTCCCTGAAGATATCCGGCACACGCGTTCACAACACTGTTATTGCGACCTGTTGTGCTGGTCGCCTGCCTCAACTGGGCCTGTCGCGCTTGTTGTTGTACGCTCGGCGAAGCAACTGCACGGTCGCCAGGAGGAATTGACATGACCACCGTCGTTCTCAACCGCCGCAACCTCCTCGCCGCTGGCGGGTTCGTCCTGGCAGCCGGGGTTTCCGGGCTGCTGTTGCCCGCCCGTGCGGAAGGCGTCGCACCGACCGATTCAATGTCGGGCGGTTCGAACAACTACCGCAAGGGCGCGCCGGTCGTGGATCGGATCGGAAAGGGCGGCTTCTGGATGAGTGGCACCGTACGACGCGCAGGCGACGGAGCTCCGCTTGCCGGGCAGCGCGTCCAGATCTGGGCCCACACGATCGAAGGGCAGGAGCACGAGCCGCAGAGTCATGGAGCCACGCTCACCGACAAGAACGGGGTGTTCCGTCTCGAGATGCCGCAGATCATTCCCATCTTCGGCCAACCGCATGGTCACCTCGCCTATGACAGTGGTGAATTCAAAACCGTCTTTCTGCGTCCGGTGATGCGGAGCGCAAAGGAAACCAGCCTGGAGGCGCACTTCGTCCTTCAGCCGGTCTGACCGAGTTGCGAACGAAGGGATGGAGATTGGCCCGGGTGATCCTGATCTGGGTCGTCCTTGCGACAGCCATTTGTGTGCCGGTCGCCGCTGCAGCGGCCAGTCCGCTGCTCGCATGGCGCGGTCTCGTCTACATACTGGCCGGATTCGCAGGCATTATCGCACTGGGCCTGATGCTGTTTCAGCCTTTGCTGATTGGGGGATACCTGCCGGGGCTGTCAGGCCGCATTGGGCGGCGTACACATCGCTGGATCGGAGGCGCGCTGGTGATGGCGGTGGTGATCCACGTCGGGGGCCTTTGGATCACCAGTCCCCCCGACATGATTGACGCCCTGACATTCACGTCGCCGACCCCGTTCTCCCCCTTTGGAGTGATCGCCATGTGGGCGATCTTCGCCGTGGCGCTGTTGGCTACACTCCGCCGGCGATTGAGACCGCGAACGTGGCGCATCGCCCATACGTTCCTCGCGATTGTCTTCGTCGTGGGGAGCGTGGTCCATGGCATACTGATCGAGGGAGCGATGGAGACGGTGTCGAAGGTGGCACTTTGCGCGCTGGTCCTCGCGGCGACCATCAAAGTCATGGCTGACCTGCGGGTGTGGAAAAAACGAGCGACGTTGCGTGAAGAGAGCGTTGCGCCACGGTAAACCAGGCGGAACCGACAGCGATGAGAGCCTTCGGAACGTGTTCCCGTCGCCGCCTACCACCGCCGGGCCGCGTCATGCACGCGGATCAAGCAGCTGGTCACCCGCCGGTCGCAGTACAACATGCATTTGTTCTGGTTCGTCCCACCGCTGGGGTTGGCACATCTGCCGACGCAATTTGCGGCTTGATCCTCGCATCGCGACGCCTCTGGCACTGCTTTTGCCGGTGAGTTGAGGAGCACTCCGATGCCAATGAGGGTGATCGCGACGAAAAGGGTGCGTGCCATTTTCGAACCTCCTGAGGAAAGGTGAGCGGGCTACTCCAAATCCTAACCCCTCCACGAGGCTAGACCTACTTTTTTTCCGATCGGCGCGCAGGGCGGATTAGCGTAGCCGCATCGCCTAGTTGCCGCGCGGCATATCGGATATCCGGGCGCAGTCGCGCCGGCCCATCAGGACGCAGTCCTGGGTCCGGCGGAGCTCGGCGATGCTCACGGCGAGCCAGATGCCGATCGCGGTCAGCGCGATCGTGAACGCCAGTGCTGCGATATTGGCGAGCATTCGGTGACGGAAATCGTCGGGCTCGTCGCGCGGTCGCTCGTAGCGCGAGAGGTCGTTGGCTTCCGGCCGGGCATCGTCAGTCGCCGGCCGGGTACGGGCCGGGGCGGGGTCGTCATGCCGGTTCGGCGGATGGGCCGAGGTACGCGGCCTGAATTTGAGCACGACGTGCTCGTCATCCTGTTGTATCGGCCGCTGGGTTTTCAATGGCGCTGGTCCGCAAAAAATCCTGCGGGCTTTTTAGCATGCCCCCGATGCTTCCAACATAAAATGTTGGTGCGCACAGATGCAGTTCTATCCCTCCAACGTTTCATGGAACCGGCCGTAATCAACCCGCAGCCGCCCGTCCTCGGTGGTATCCAGTATTCCGGCGTAGCGATGCCCGATGCGGATGTCGGAATGGTCGTAGGATTTGCGGGCGTGGACGGTTTGCGCCGCAACAACGTCATATCCGGACACCACGACCGCGAGGGCGATGTTGTTGGCTTCGAGTTCTTCGGCGGTGAGGCCATAGAGCGGGCTGGCCTCGTCGATGATGTGAAACAGGGTCCAGCTCAGTGCCAGCGCCGGGCTTTCGTTGCGCGACAGCGGCAGCTCGTAGAAGCGGCGAAACGACTCGCCCTCCTTGCTGACTAGGTTCTTGAACAGCCACAGCCGCGCATTGGCGTTGCTGATGATGTTGTGGCGCTCGTTGGCGAGGCGGATCATCAGCGTTCTCTCGCCTTCGTGATCGGAAATCACCGGGTTCTCGGCGAACAGCAGCCGGGCGCTCGGCCGCGAGAACCGCGCGAACACCAGCCCGGTCATGACCGACATCGAGAAGATGCCGGTGAACAGCTCCACCGTGGCTATGAAATGTCCGTAATGGGTCTGCGGATGCATGTCGCCGTAACCGGCGGTCGAGAGCGTCTCGATGCTGAAATAGAGATAGTCGATATAGGCGCCGCCGGGCACGTTGGAGATCGGCTGGTCGCCGATCCAGTAGAAGAACGCGAAGAAGGCGTTGAAGGCGACGAACACCACCGCGGCGCCGCCGATAAAGCCCGGCCACGACGCGGTCATGCAGCGATGGCTGAGATCGCTCCAGAAATTGAGGTTGAGGCCTTCGGTGACGAACTCGCGGCCGGCGAGGCGCACCACCCGGGCTTTCGGCGGTCGTTCATTTTGGCTTCTGGCCATTCTTCAACTCTCTCGCAGGTGGTGGACAGGCATTTAAACACTGTTGCCATCATGGCATAATGGAACCCGTTTCAGAGCGATTTTTGCCGGTCAAGCTACCGGGTAAATAGCGGGGTTTCAGTCATGGCGGCCAATACGCGCGATCCGATTCTCAAACCGGTGCCAATCCTGTCGCTGCGCCCGACCCAGATGACGGTCGGCATGCGGGAAGTAAAGGAAAAGCGCAAGCGCTGGCGCGAGCACAAGTCGGAGAAGAAGCGCGCCGAGCTGCTCGGCAAGCACATGATCCCGGTCGTGCACGGGCCGGACGAGCATTACTACGTGATTGACCATCATCATCTGGCGCGCGCGCTGCACGATGAAGGCGTCAAGAATGTGCTGGTGACCGTGATCGGCGATCTCACCATGGTCCAGCGCGAGGCGTTCTGGGGGGTGATGGACAACAAGCGCTGGGTCTATCCCTACGACGCCAAGGGCGAACGCCGGCACTTCAAGGAATTGCCGAAATCGGTCGATGACCTCAAGGACGATCCCTTCCGCAGCCTCGCCGGCGAATTGCGCCGCGCCGGCGGATTTGCCAAGGACACCACGCCGTTCAGCGAATTCCTGTGGGCGGACTTCCTGCGCCGCAAGATGCCGCGCAAGAGCGTGGACGAGAATTTCTCCAAGGCGATCGAGAGGGGCCTCGCCTTCGTTCGAAGCAAGGACGCGATCTATCTGCCGGGCTGGTGCGGTCCGGCGACGGACGATTGATCGCGGCGCCGGGCGGAGTGACCGGCTTTTGTTTTGACGCGTTTTCTTGACGTGAATTATGCTCTCTAGGATTGAAAAGAATAGCAAGTTGAAGAGGCCCAAGATTGCCGTGGGAATAACCACATGAAGCCAACTTTAATCCGACTTGCAAAACGTTCTATTAGGACGTGAACCCATCTAAGTAATCGGTGAAGTCTGCTTTGGTTCGCACAACGGACTCAAGTCTGACATCGCTCCATGTCCGACAAGTGCCAATCACGTCACTTCGCGCCGCGAAAAGAGCTTCCACAGCGCGTGAGGACGCCAGCCCCGTTCGATGGTGCGTTTGGGCCGCGTCATCAACGCCTCGAAAGCTGCGGCTCATCTCCACGGTTCGCTCCGTCACCCTTCAAATGATTCAATTTTCGGCATAGCCCGTTTGGGACATCTCCGGGTGTCCAGATCCCAGGTCGGCGGAATGACCAAGCCGAGAGTCACCGATTTCAGTCGTTGCGCGCACGCGGCAGATAGATCGTGACCGTGGTTCCCTTGTGGAGCTCACTCTCGATCACCGCGACACCGCCGCATTGTTTGGCAAATTTATAAACGCTGGCGAGACCGAGCCCGGTGCCTTTGCCTGGCCCTTTGGTGGTGAACAAGGGCTCGAATGCGACCGCGAGGATTTCGGGCGGCATGCCCGAGCCCGTGTCGGAGACCGCGACTGCCACGTAGTCGCCCGAGAGATTGTCGTGCTCGCCGTGCAGCGTCGTATTCATCGTCGAAATTTGCACAGTGCCTTTCGCGGTCATGGCATCGCGCGCATTGACGACCAGGTTGAGGATCGACATCTCCAGTTGGCTCGCGTCGCCGCGTGCGGGCCAAGCCTCCGTTGCCAGGTTGAAGATCAGCTTGCCGATTGTGCCCAGCGACTGCTCCAGCACTCCCTCCATGGCACGGATCGCCTGATTGACGTCGATCATCGTCACTGCCGACGGCTCCCGGCGTGCGAAGGCCATAAGGGAGCGGACGAGCTGCTGGCCCCGTTTGGCACTAGCCAGGGCATTATTGATACGCAATAGCGATCGGGGATCATCGATCCGCTTCTCAAGCATATCCAGATTTCCCAGGATCGGGGAGAGCAGATTTCCGAAATCGTGGGCCATGCTGGCGGCCATCTGGCCAAGCGCTTCCAGCTTCTGTGATCGCCGGAGCGACTCCTCGATTTGCGCTCTTTGGTGCTGCGCCTCGTCGCGCTCGACCTCGCGCTGCTTGATCAATTGGGAAGCCGTTGTCAGAGCTTGGCCTAGCTCGTTCACCTCCCGAATTTCGACCATCGGTACATCAATCTTCTTGGACAATCCCAGCGCAAGCGCCGAGGTTGTCATCGCGCGGATCGAGCGGCCGATCCGCCTGCTGATGCTTGCCGCCAACAACGAGCCGAGCAACAGCACGACGACCGCGGCAGCGATCTGGATCATCAGTGCCCGTCGCAGATCCGTCGTAAAGACGCTCTTGGGAACGCCGAATGCGATCATCCAGCCCGTGACCGACGACCGGTGGTATCCGCCGATGACTGCGATGCCTTCGAGCGTCGGGGTCTCGTATATGCCCTCCTGCGCCCTAGACGTCTGGCGTCTGAATTCAGGCGTTCCCTTCTGGCCGATGAACAGTTCCGGATCCTTGGTCCGGGCGACGATGGTCCCGCCGGCGTCGAGGATCGCCACGATCCAGCCCTCCGGTATCTTCTGACGCTCCAAGATTACGGCAAGATGGGCGGGAAGGATGCCCATCACAAGCGCATACGCAACCTTTCCGTCCCGAAACACGGGCACACCGACGGCGATTTGAGGCTGTTTCAATGTGGCTCCGATATAAAAATCGGCAATCGCAGGTCGGGCGGACTCGAAGACGGTGCGGACCAGGCCTGGAATGCTGGTCCTGGGCAACGGCGGACCGTAGGGTGCGACCGTGTTGACCAGGAGTTGTCCGGCCGGGTCCGCCAGGACAATTCCATTGCCCATCAGCCCCTGCAGCACTTCGCGCGAGTTCTCGTGAAAGGCGGCAAGATCGCCGGACTGGAGGTAGGGTGACGTTGCAAGCACCCGCAAGCTCGACTGGGCGCCGAGCAGCTCGGCGTCGACCGCCTGCATCAGCGCGCGTGTTGTGGCCAAGGTATTGCGTTCGACACTGGCGCGTCCCGCTATATACGAGTCGGTGATCAGGTAGCCGGCGACCAGCATTGCCGGAACCGTGCAGGCCACGAGGAGCAATCCCAACCAGAACTGAATGGATCGACCACGGTTTTCGACAGGAGGTACGCGCCTGGACATGAACTCTTCACCGATAGAGTTTTTGGGCGAACCTCGCGACAGCCCACGAAACGTGGGAATGTATGAGCCTAAGGCGGGTTCTCTTTGATTTGAGTCAAGCGCCTACGATGAGAACCCGGGCCAACGCGCCCCGCCTCCAGGTGTGGGACCGGGAAATTTTCGCCGCCTCATGCCTGCCCTCAAGCTCAGGAAAGGCCATCGTGTCGGCTCAAAGAAGGACTCCGGAAGGGGCCTTCGCTACTGCAACGTGGGATGCTGGCCAAATGTCTCAGTTGGGTCAAAACCGGTCCTGCTGGCCCCGAAACACGACTTCCGGTTTACTCTTGACAACGGACATCCGTCAGACCGGCTCGCTTGAGCCTTTGAATAAACATGCGCTTGCCCACCGGCTGTCCTTATCGGACGTTGCGAAACGGTTTGGACCTATTTCGGTAACCGCCCCATCAGATAAAACTCATCGTTCGGACGCATCGCGGTGACGTTGGCCATCCGGTTCGACAGCGCAAAGAACGCCGCGATCGCCGCGATGTCCCAGATGTCGTCGTCGCTGAAACCGTGGCGGGCGATTTCGGCAAAATCGGCTTCGGAAACCTTGTTGGCCTCCTGACTCACCTTCATGGCGAAGTCGAGCATGGCGCGCTGCCGCGGCGTGATGTCGGCCTTGCGGTAGTTGACCGCGATCTGGTCGGCGATCTGCGGGTTCTTGGCGCGGATGCGCAGGATCGCGCCGTGCGCGATCACGCAGTAATGGCACTGGTTGGCGCTCGAGGTCGCCACCACGATCATCTCGCGCTCGGCCTTGGTCAGGCCGCTGTCCTTTTCCATCAGCGCATCATGATAGGCAAAGAAGGCGCGAAACTCGTCGGGACGATAGGCCAGCGACAGGAACACGTTCGGCACGAAGCCGGACTTTTCCTGCACCGTCAGAATCCGCGTACGGATATCATCAGGCAATTTATCGATGGCGGGCGTCGGAAATCGTTTTGCGGCTGGCTGCGTCATGGAAGGGTCCCGGCTGGCCGCGCGATGCGGCGATACCGGAAACCATACAGCGAATTGGAACGGTATGGATACCCGGTTCCACGCTGTGGATACCCGCCCTGTGTCAACAAATTCGCGCGACGCAGCTCTGTTATCTCAGCGGCTTCTTCAGCAGCGAGAAGCGATCGGGATCGAGCCCGAGCGAGGGCTGCAGCATCGGCGCTTCGATCGGCGTCATGATGCGCGCGGCCGGGCGGTCGTTGATGGAGGGATCGTTCGGCACGTCGCGATGCGAGGTGGCACCGCGCCAGCGCTCCAGCACGGCGGCAACGAAGTGCTGGTCGTGCCCGGCGGCAACCGACGGCACCGTGGCAATCGTGGCCTCGCTGCGCGGCAGCTGGTGCACCGGAACTTCCTTGAAGCGCAGCCTCGTCGGCAGCGCCACGCCTTCACCGAACGCCAGCACTTCGCGGGTGCCGAGCGAAGGCACGAACGACAGCAGGTTGGCGGCGGCGTCCGAGACCGCGGAGCGCAGCAGCGCCTGGTCGCGGTCGTTGGCCAGACGCATCGCAAACAGCGTGTTGCACTGGGAGATGATGGTGGCGTCGAGCTCGGCCGGACGCTGGGTGACGAGGCCGAGATAGACGCCGTATTTGCGGCCTTCCTTGGCGATGCGCGACACCGCCTTGCGGGTCGGGCCGAAGCCGATGTTGCGGTCCGCGGAAGCGTAGCGGTGCGCCTCCTCGCAGACGAACAGCAGCGGAGAGACGCCATCGCTCCACAGGCCGAAATCGAATGCCATGCGGCACAGCACCGACACCACTGAGTCAACGACTTCGGCGGGGAAGCCGGCGAGTTGCATGATGGTCATCGGCCGGCCGTTGGCCGGCAGGCGGAACAGATGGCTGATCACCTCCGCCATGGTGTCGCCGCCGACATTGGCGTTGTCGAACATGAAGGTGTAGCGGGGATCGTTGCGGACGGTTTCGATGCGCGAAATCAGCTTGTGATAGATGATGCGCGAGGAGCGGTTCTCCAGC
>JAIEPP010000630.1 GCA_019748335.1 Xanthobacteraceae bacterium | reverse complement strand
GATGCCGTCATGCATCACCACGATCTTGTCGGCCATGGTCATGGCTTCGATCTGGTCGTGGGTAACGTAGACTGTGGTGGTGCGTAGCCGCTGGTGCAGTTCCTTGATCTCGGTACGCATCGCGACGCGCAGCTTGGCATCGAGGTTCGACAGCGGTTCGTCGAACAGGAACACCTGGGGATCGCGCACGATGGCGCGGCCCATGGCGACGCGCTGGCGCTGGCCGCCGGACAACTGCCGGGGATAGCGCTCCAGCAGCGGGGTCAGCGCCAGGATTTCAGCGGCCCGGCTGACGCCTTTGGAGATTTCGTCGGTGCTGGCGCCGCGCAGCTTGAGCGAGAAGCCCATATTGTCGGCGACCGTCATGTGCGGATAGAGCGCGTAGTTCTGGAACACCATCGCAATGTCGCGCTCTTTGGGCTGGACATTGTTGACGACGCGCTCGCCGATCGAGATCGTGCCCGAAGTGATGTTTTCGAGGCCGGCGAGCATGCGCAGCAAGGTCGACTTGCCGCAGCCGGAGGGGCCGACCAGCACGACGAACTCGCCGTCCTCGATCGGAATCGACACGCCGTGCAATACTTCGAAATTGCCAAACGACTTTCGCACGTCGCGAATCTGTACCGACGACATCGGACTTCTCTCCCCTCAATTTATGTTTTTTGGCGCATACACCGAAGGCGACGCCATGCTGTCTTTTCGACTTCTAACGCCTGGTCGAATTTCCACGGGCGTTATCATCTGCAGTTTCAGAGTTTTTAGCAATCCGATGGTAGCGCTGTCAATAATTGTTCAAACGTCTAATTCATTGTGATAAGAGCGGCGGTATGGGACGAAAAACGACAAAGTCTGGCAAAATACGCCTCACCGAGGTCGCAAAGCTCGCTGGCGTGAGCCCGATCACGGCATCGCGATTTTTCAGAAATCCGGAAGCTCTGTCGCTGAGCAAGCGCGAGCGCGTCGACAGCGCCGTAAAGGAACTCGGCTACGTGCCCAATCTGGCGGCACGCGCGCTGGCCTCGCACCGCACCGAGGTGATCGGCGTCGTGATCCCCTCGCTGACCAACAACGTGTTCGCCGACGTCCTGCGCGGCATCTACGATTCTTCCGAGGGAAGCCGCTACAGCATCCAGCTTGCCAATACCCGTTACAGCATTCTGCAGGAGGAGAAGCTGCTGCAGCTGTTTCGTGCCCAGAAGCCGGCGGGATTGATCGTGACCGGGATCAACCAGACCGCGGAATCGCGTGCGATCCTGGAATCGATGAATTGCCCGGTCACCCAGATCATGGAAATCGGCGACGCGCCGGTCGACATGATGGTGGGCTTCTCGCACTATGACGCGAGTTTTGCGGCGATTTCGCACATTCTCGCACAAGGCCGCCGGCGCATCGGATTTCTCGGTGCGCGAATGGACCCCCGGGTCCAGCGCCGGCTCGATGGCTATCGCGACGCGATGAAAGCGGCATCGATGTTTGACGCCAGTCTCATCGTTACCACCTCGGTGCCGACCACGGTCACGCTTGGCGGCACGTTGTTTGCCGATCTGCTCGCGCAGGCGCCAGATATCGACGCGGTGTTCTGCGTCAACGACGACCTTGCGCTCGGCGTCCTGTTCGAATGCCAGCGCCGCCAGCTTTCGGTTCCCCGTGACGTGGCCATCGTCGGCTTCAACGACCTCGAATTCATGGCATCCGCCGTTCCATCGCTGACCAGCGTGCGGACCAACCGGTATGAAATGGGACGGCACGCGGTCACCATGGTGATCGACGCGATCGAAGGTCGCCGCCCACAAGAGCCGGTCCTCGACCTCGGTTTTCAGCTGATGGTCCGCGAAAGCTCGGTCCCGCCGAACACATGATGCCACCGATATCTCGAACAAATCGGCCCAGAGAAAATGGTAGCGCTGTCTTTTAGGTCGAACTAGGATTACGCCCTCTGAGACGGGTGCACACCGGTTGCAGCAGGTGAAATTTTGAGCATGGTGCGGGGCGCTGCCGTAATTGAACCGGTCTTCAGTTTGCAATGCGGGAGGAACCAATGAAAAAAAACGACAACAAGACTGCCACCAGCGGCCAAGGCCGCGCCACGAACGGCAAGGGCCGCAAACTTCGCTCGCTCGAGTGGTTCAACAACCCGCATAACCCGGGAATGACCGCGCTCTACCTGGAGCGCTACCTCAATTACGGCCTGACCCGGGACGAATTGCAGTCCGGCAAGCCCATCATCGGCATCGCACAGACCGGCAACGACCTGTCGCCGTGCAACCGCCACCATATCGAACTGGCGCACCGGGTGCGCGAGGGCATCCGCGAAGCCGGCGGCATCGCCATGGAATTCCCGACCCATCCGATCCAGGAAACGGGAAAACGCCCGACCGCGGCGCTCGACCGCAACCTCGCTTATCTGGGCCTCGTGGAAATTCTGTTCGGCTATCCGCTCGACGGCGTGGTGCTGACCACCGGCTGCGACAAGACGACGCCGGCCTGCATGATGGCGGCGGCGACCGTCAATATGCCCGCGATCGTTCTTTCGGGTGGCCCGATGCTGAACGGCTGGCACCAGGGCCAGCGTACCGGTTCGGGTACTGTGGTGTGGAAGTCGCGCGAGCGGCTGGTCGCCGGCGAGATCGACTACGAGGAGTTCATGGACATCGTGGCCTCCTCGGCCCCCTCGGTCGGCCATTGCAACACCATGGGCACGGCCTCGACGATGAATTCGCTGGCCGAAGCGCTCGGTTTCTCGTTGCCGGGCTGCGCCGCAATCCCCGCCCCCTATCGCGAGCGCGGCCAGATCGCCTATGAGACCGGCAAGCGCATCGTGGAAATGGTCTGGGAGGATCTGAAACCCTCCGACATCCTGACCCGCAAGGCATTCGAGAACTGCATCGTCGTCAATTCAGCGATCGGCGGCTCGACCAATGCGCCGATCCACATCAACGCGCTGGCGCGGCATATCGGTGTGGAATTGTCGATCGACGACTGGCAGAAGCACGGCCATGACATTCCGCTGCTGGTGAACATGCAGCCGGCCGGGTTCTATCTCGGCGAGGAATACCACCGCGCGGGCGGCGTGCCGTCGGTGGTGCGCGAATTGATGGCGCACAAGCGCATCCACGAAGACGCCCTCACGGTCAACGGCCGCACCATGGGCGAGAACTGCCGCGAGGCGCCCAAGCCCGACAGCGATGTGATCTGGACCTACGACAAGCCGCTGGTGAAGGACGCCGGCTTCCTCGTCTTGCGCGGCAATCTGTTCGACTCCGCGATCATGAAGACCAGCGTGATCTCCAAGGAGTTTCGCGATCGTTATCTGATCAATCCGAAGGACCCGAACGCGTTCGAGGGCCGCGCGATCGTGTTCGAAGGGCCGGAGGATTACCACGAGCGGCTCGACGATCCCTCGCTCGATATCGACGAGCACTGCGTGCTGTTCATTCGCGGCACCGGGCCGATCGGCTATCCCGGCGGCGCCGAGGTCGTCAACATGCAGCCGCCGGCAGCCCTGATCAAACGCGGCATCCTGTCCCTGCCCTGCATCGGCGACGGCCGACAGTCCGGCACCTCGGGCTCGCCCTCGATCCTCAACGCCTCGCCGGAAGCCGCCGCCGACGGCGGGCTCGCGATCCTCAAGACCGGCGACATGGTTCGCGTCGACCTCAACAAGGGCTCGGCCAACATCCTGATCTCGGACGAGGAAGTTCGCAAACGCCACGCCGACCTCAAGGCCAAGGGCGGCTTCGGCTACCCCGCCAACCAGACGCCGTGGCAGGAGCTCTATCGCTCGACCGTCGGCCAGCAGGCCACCGGCGCCTGCATGGAGTTCGCGACCCGCTATCACGACATCGTCGGCAAGGTCGGCGTCGCCAGGGATAATCACTAGCTCGAACCTGTCATTGCCGGGCTTGACCCGGCAATCCATCGCTCTTCGCAAGATGGATACGCGGGCCAAGCCCGCGCATGACGACCTAACAATCGTCCAAGGAGAACGAAACCATGTCAGACCGCCTGAAGGGCAAGCGCGCCTTCGTCACCGCCGCCGCTGTGGGAATTGGCCGCGCTTGCGCCGTGGCCTTTGCGCGCGAAGGCGCCACCGTGTTCGCCACCGACATCGACGAGAGCAAGCTAGCGGCACTGAAGAGCGAAGGCATTGCCGAGGTCGCCAAGCTCGACGCCCGCGACAGCGCGGCCGTCGCGGCGATGGCCAAGCGCGCCGGCAAGACCGACATCCTGCTCAATGCGGCGGGCTTCGTGCACCACGGCACCGTGCTCGAATGTTCCGACGAGGACTGGGATTTCTCGTTCGACCTCAACGTCAAGTCGATGCACCGCACGATCCGCTCGTTCCTGCCGGCCATGCTGGAAAACGGCGGCGGATCGATCGTCAACATCTCCTCCGCCGCCGGCGTGTTCAAGGCCGCCCCCAACCGCTATGTCTACGGCGCGACCAAGGCGGCTGTCGCGGCGCTGACGCGCGCGGTCGCCGCCGACTTCATCACCAAGGGCGTGCGCTGCAACTGCATCTGCCCCGGCACCATCGAGACCCCCTCGATGCTGGACCGCGCCGCAGCCGCGGGGCCCAACGGCCGCGAGATGTTCATCGCGCGCCAGCCGATGGGACGTCTCGGCACCGCGGAGGAAATCGCCATGCTCGCGGTCTATCTCGCCAGCAACGAAAGCGGCTTCACCACCGGCGTCGCCCATATCATCGACGGCGGCTGGACGCTGTAAGCAAGGGAATATCAGCATGAACAAGATCGATCTGAACGGCCGTGTCGCCGTCGTCACCGGCGGCGCGCAAGGGTTCGGACGCGCCATCACCGAGCGTTTTGTTGCCTCCGGCGCGAAAGTCGCGATCTGGGATCACGACCTGCCGTTCGCGGAGAAGACCGCCAAGGAAATCGGGCCCAATGTGTCCACCTTCAAGGTCGACGTCTCCGACCTCGCCGCGGTTCAGCAGGCTACCGACGCGACGCTGAAGGCGCTCGGCAAGATCGACATCCTCGTCAACAATGCCGGCATCGCCGGCATCAACAAGACGGTGTGGGAAACCGACCTTGCGGAATGGCGCAAGGTGCTGAGCATCAACCTCGACGGCCCCTTCATCTGCTGCAAAGCGGTGGTGCCGGCGATGCTGAAACAGAAATACGGCCGCATCGTCAATATTGCTTCCATTGCCGGCAAGGAGGGCAACCCCAACGCCGCGCATTATTCGGCCTCCAAGGCCGGCGTGATCGCGCTGACCAAGTCGCTCGGCAAGGAGCTGGCGGCGCACGACATCCTCGTCAACGCGGTGACACCCGCAGCGGCGAAGACCGCGATCTTTGACCAGATGACGCAGACTCATATCGACTTCATGCTGTCGAAGATTCCGAAGGCGCGCTTCGTGCTGGTGGAGGAACTCGCGGCGATGGTGGCGTGGCTGGCGTCGGAAGATTGCGCGTTCTCGACCGGCGCGGTGTTCGACATTTCCGGCGGCCGCGCGACGTACTGACCCGAACCGTATTCGAGTTCAGCGATCGAAGGGCACGCCGGGTCCGAGATGGTAGCGGCTTGAGAAGAACACCAGCGGCGTGTGGTCCTGGTAGTCGCAATTCGAGACCTCCGCGATGATCAGCGTGTGGTCGTTGACGTCGACGTGGCGGACCACCTCGCAGGCGAAGTAGGCCATGCAGCCGGACAGTCGCGGCAGGCCGTCGGCAATTTCGTAGTCGGGAACGGCGACAGCGCTTGGCCGGGAGGCGAAATGCCGCGACAGTTCCCGGCCCTGCTCCGGCAGCACGTTGACGCAATAACGGCCGCTGGCGGAGATCGCCCGGTGCATCCGGCCGGGCATCACCGACACCAGCACGGTCGGCGGCGAAAGACTGACGGTAACGAAGCTGTTCGCGGTCATGCCGCAGACCTCGCCGTGTTCGTCGAGCGCGGTCACGACCGCGACGCCAGTCGCAAATCGCGACGCCGCCTGACGGAACACCGCCGGGTTGGCGTGCTGCATCTCAGTCCCCGCTCGCGAAGTGAAACAGCGTCGCGCCGTCGGGCGAATAGTTCGGCACGTCGGCCGCGACCTTGCCGCCGATCTCCGACTGCAACGCAGCGCCCATCGCCGCACCGTCCTTGAACCAGGCCTGGAAAATGCAGAACGGCGCCGGCCCCGGGCCGAGCGGTTGCGGATATGCGAACGAGCACGAGATCAGGCCCGGCAATTGTTTCGCCAGCGGAACGTGGGTCTGCTCGTAATAGGCCTTGAAACGCGCGGGATCGCTCGGATGAGGATAGGTCACGGTCAGGCAATGCATCGGCCGATCCTCACGCAATGGCCCGCACCGGTTCGGCGGGCGCCGACATCCGGCTGATCCAGGCGTGGATGCGCGCAGGTGTCGAGACGCCGTCCCACTGGTGGTCCGGGTAATTGAAGTTTTCGGTGAACGCGTTTGCCAGTGCCGGGTTCTGGCTCATCGCGCCGATCAGCATGCCCAGGGCCTCCGAAGGTGGTTGCAGCATGATGTTGGTCCAGCGCGACGCTGCCAGCACGCGATCCTGCCGCTTCAGGTCGACCTTTTCGCAGAAGCGCGCGTCGAGCACGTCGGAATTGACGATCTCCTCGCCGAGCACGAACGCCGCATAGGACGCGACGTTGGCGCCCTGCCCCATCATGGGATCGACCACCGAATGGACGTCGCCGAGGGCGATCGCGCATTTGCCGCCGTCGAACTCGACCACGGTGTTGCGCACGGTCGGCACCACGCCGCCCTGCAACAGATCCAGCGGCTGCGCCAGCCCGAAGCGTGCGGTGTCGATCCTGTCGTAGGTCGTCGGATGGTGCTTCTCCAGCTTGCCGAGCAGCACGCTGAGGAAATGCTTGGGATTGTCGTCGTAGCTCAGCGTCGCCAGTTCCTCCATGTCGCCGCCCGGCACGTTTTCCATCAGCAGCGCGTTGGCGACGCCGTCGAAGGTAATGGTCGGGATCACGATCATCTCGCCATGTCCGGGTGATACCGAGAGCGTGACGTTCATGGGATCGGGCTGCCGCACGCCGGTGTAGAGTCCGACACACAGACGCCGTTGCGGCTGCGAATACGGCGTGTGCTCCGGCCGGTAGGTGAAGAGCTGACCGAGCGGCCCCTTGCCGGTCGACACCACCAACAGATCGAAGCGCGCGACCAAGGGCGCGATATCGCCCTGCTCGATGCGGCGGTATTCGATCTTACCGCCGCGGCGCGTAAAATCGTTCATCAAGGTCGGCAGATAGATCCGGTAGTCGATGGCGCGGCTCGGCTTCGAGAAATCACCGCGGAAGCTGAGCGGCTGCGGGAAATTGAAGACGTGGTCGTGGTAGTAATAATGGTCCTTCGGATCGTTCCAGTGATTGACGCCAAGATAGTCCTCGCGCGCGATCGTCACATGGTGATGGGCGACGGTATTGAGGAGCCGGCTGTTGCGGTAATCCTCCGGCGCGCGATCAGTGATGATGGTGGCGTCCACGCCGTGTTTTTGCAGGTAGAGCGCCAGATGCAGCCCTGCGATCCCCGCGCCGACGATGCCGATGTTGCGTGCCACGTTTTGTCCTCCCCGCCTCTGATTTTGGCCAAGCCTAACGGGCGTCCGGCTTGCAGACTACGGAATAGATCGGATATGATTTATCCCAATATGGAATAAATCATGGACCGCATCGATTGCCTGCGCGCCTTTGTGCGCACGTTGGAGGGCGGCAGCTTCTCGGCTGCGGCCAAGGAACTCGGGATCGGCCAGCCCGCGATCAGCAAGCGCATCGCAATGCTGGAAGGCGAATTCGGCACCCAATTGTTCCTGCGCACGACCCGCAAGCTGATGCCGACTGCCGAAGCGCACCGGATTTACGATCTCGCGCGCCAGATCATCGGGGCCTTCGACATGGCGCGGTCGAGCGTCGAGGAAGCGGCGCCACGCCCGACCGGCACGCTCAGGATCGGCGTTCCGTCCTCGTTCGGACGCCGCTACATGATCCCGGTGATCGCCGACTATGTCCGGAATTATCCGGAAGTGCGGGTCGATGTCCGTTTCAGCGAGCGTTTCGTCAACCTGGTCGAAGAAGGCATCGAGCTTGCGCTCCGAATCGGAAACCTGGAGGCGAGCACGCTGGTCGCCCGCCGGCTCGGTACCGTGCAGCGCTTTCTGGTGGCGACGCCGACCTATCTGCACGGCCGTCCGACTCCGCGGACCCCTGAGGACCTCAACGCACACCAGTGCATCGTCTATTCGCGGATGTCGCGGCCGCATGAATGGACCTTTGAATCCGAGCATGGCCGCCACGTCACCTCGATCAGCGGGTCTGTCCTGGTCGACGATGCCGACGCCATGCAGGAAGCGACGATGCAGCATCTCGGCATTGCGGTGCTGCCGGACTGGAACGCGGCGGAGGGCCTGCGCAGCGGCCAGCTGGAAATCGTTCTGCCGGAATATGCGATTGCCGCGCTGCCGCTTCATGCGGTTTATCCGGAAATGCACTGGATGTCGCTGCGCGCTCGAAGCTTTCTCGATCTGCTGATCCAGCGCGCCGACCGTTTTACACCCGAGCCGACCCGATGACCGCGCCTGCCTTCGGTTGTCCAAACCAGCCGCGATGCTGTACCCCTGTCCGGGCCAACAGCGGGAGCCTTGATTGAACATCTCATTATATGACGTATCGGTCTGGGTGCTCCCGCTGGTCATCGCCATCACCTTCCACGAGGCCGCCCACGCTTTTGTCGCCTACCGGCTCGGCGACAACACCGCCTCGCAACTCGGCCGGGTCAGCTTCAATCCGCTCAAACACATCGATCCCTTTGGCACCCTGATCCTGCCCGGCATCCTGCTGCTGTCGCATTCGCCGTTCCTGTTCGGCTATGCCAAGCCGGTCCCGGTGAACTTTCGCAACCTGAACCACCCCCGGCTCGACATGGTCTGGGTGGCGCTCGCCGGGCCCGCCATCAACATCATCCTGGCGCTGGCGGCGGCGTTCGCGTTTCATGCCCTGCCCTTTGTGCCGGCCGAGGCCGCGAAATGGACCGCGGACAACCTCAAAAACGCGTTCCTGATCAATATCGTGCTGGCGGTGTTCAACATGCTGCCGATCCCGCCGCTGGATGGCGGCCGGGTCGCGGTCGGGCTGTTGCCGCGGGTGCTGGCGTACCCGCTGTCCCGGCTGGAACCCTATGGCATGCTGATCCTGATCGGCTTGCTGATCCTGCTTCCGGTGATCGGCACCCAACTTGGCCTAAATCTTGATGTTATTTCGGCGATACTGCGGACACTCACCGGCTATGTGATCGGCGCACTACTTTTCTTCAGCGGCAACGCTTAAAATAAAGATAGCGAACGATCCGCACCGGGAAGAATCGGCTTGGGGCCATGGCGATAAAAGCTGCCGACATGTTGATTGCGCGACGCGCGGATACGCGCGCGAGGGCCGATTTTGCGACCTGGAAGATGCTGGCCAAGCTCAACGGCGCCTCCGCGCTGCCCGCCGAAGCGCAGAATTTCCTGGTCGACTACAAGCAGATGCTCGGCAAGATGCCCGATGCGGACGCGTCCGAGGCCACCATCCAGGTCATGTACCGGAGTTACTACGCCGAGATGGGCGGCACCGGCGCAGCACCTGAGATCCCCGCGCGCGCCGCCGATCCGGCCACAGATGCCGGCAACGTCACGGCCTTTCGCCGGCCGGCGCCGAAACCGAAAGCGACCGCTTCGGGTGCCGCGACCAAGCCAAAGCTGCCGGTGGCGCTGATCTTTGCGTGCCTCGTCGTGGTGTATGTCGGGATACGATATTACTGGCGATAGTCGAGGGACCGTCCCTCGCGGCTTCTGATTCAATTTTCAAACAGCCGCTACCGTCATTCCGGGCGATTCGCACGCTTCGTCGTTACGAGCCAAAGTGTCGAGCCAACGCGCGTCTGGCGGCAGGCTTGAAAGCAATGCAGGTTTCTCACTTGCCCAGTATCTCGCGAGCCATCACGATCTTCATGATCTCGGTGGATCCTTCCATCTGCTTGCACATCCGCAAATGGTTGTAGAAGTCGCTGAACGGGTAATCGTCGATCGCAAGGCCCCGTCCACCCAGGATCTGCATCGACCGATCCACGACGCGCAATCCGGCATCGATGCAGTAACCCTTGACCATCGAGGATTGAAGCCTCGCTGCCGAGTAGCCGCCCCGATCGACGAGCCAGGCTGCATAGTAGGTATTCCACCGGATCGATTCGATATCGTACTGCGAGTCCGTCAGCATCCATTGGATCGCCTGATTGTCACCAAGCTTCCCGCCGAAGACTTCACGTGTCTTCGCCCATTCGACCGCGAGTTCCTGACTTCGCTCGGACACCCCGAGCGCCAGGCCTCCCAGGCGAAGCCGAAAGCGGTTGAATTGATGCTGGGCAATCGAAAAGCCATTGCCTTCTCCTCCCAGAAGATTCTCGGCGGGAACGACAACGTTCTCGAGCTTTACTTCCTGCTCAACACCCCATTGACGCGACATTACCGGGATGTCGCGCACCTTCTCGAAACCGGGCGTGTCGTTGTCAACGAGGAAGATGCTGATGCCACGATGCCCTTTTTCGCGGTCCGTCACCGCTGCGACGGCGGTATACGAAGCCCCGTGGTGGCCGGTCCGCCACATCTTCCTTCCATTGATGACGTAGTGGTCCCCCTTCTTGACGGCCGTGGTTCTGATGCCTGCGAGGTCAGAGCCGGCTTCGGGCTCCGTGAAGCACATCGACCAGGACGTCCGCCCTTCGATGACCGGGTAGAGATACTTGCTCTTGATCTCCTCACTTGCCTCGTAGAGCGCCGGCCACGGAGCAAAGATGGCGCCAGGCACGCGCCTTGGCGACTTCGAGAACTCGGTAAGGACAATCACATCCGCCATCGCACCGAGCCCCTGGCCGCCATAGGCCTTTGGCACCACAAGTTTCGCAAGCCCGAAGTCGTGGAGTTTCTTCTTCAGATGCGCCGTCAGTTCCGGACTGTATTCGGGAGTAGTGATCGGCCAGCTCCGATAAAACGGCAAAACTTCGGTATCGATGAAGGTGCGCGCTCGCTGCTGGAGATCGAGTTGTTCCTTGGTAAGTTCAAAATCCATAATAATGTCTCCGATCCGGCGATTGCTCGGCTGTCATCATAAAATACCGCGAAGGACGTCGTCCGACGCCACGGGTTCGATCTTCATTTCTCCGCGTCGATTACTTCCCCGATCGCCTTCCAGTTTGCGCCGTCGAATTGCATCAGCTGCTCCTGGCTCATCGGCGTGTACCGTGTCGGGCTGGTGTTGAATTTGATGCCGGGGAGCATGATCGGGAGCTCGAGGTCCTTGATGCTGGTCGCCTGCTTCATCAGGTTCTCGCGGGTCAGGTCATTGCCGCAATTCTTCAGGACGTGAACGAAAGTCTGCGCCGTCGCGTAACCGAACACGTGATAGGTTTCCGACGGATTGGCATCGGGCATGTACTGCTTCATGAAGGCGAGATAATCCTTCATCCCCTGATCTGCCGCCCATGCGGCGTCGTTCGGGTCCTTGCGAAAGGCGACCGTGATGACGCCTTTGGAATTCTCAAGCCCTGCCGGCACCAGCGTGCTTGCAATCGACCCCGCCGCGTCGCTCAAGAGGTGAAGCGCATCCCACTTCGTTTCAGCCATCTTCTTGATCGCCTGCGCGGAGAATTTCGGCGTTGAGATATTGACCAGCACATCCGCACCCGTGGCCTTCAGGATCAGAATCTGGGAATCGACCGTGGGCTCGGTGACCTCGTAGCTGAGTTCCTTGACGATCATTTTCGCCGCCTTGTCGCCAAGGCCGTCGCGAAGGCCCTTGATGTAGTCGCGGCCGAAATCATCGTTCTGGAAAAGTACGGCTACCTTCGCATTGGGCCGCTCCTTCAGAAGATACTTCGCGTAGATCACGCCCTTCGCATTGTTGTTTGGCTGCCACCCCATCGACCAGGGATATGTGGCGGGCTCGGACACACGATTGGCGCCAGTCCCCAGGAAAAGCCCCGGCACTTTCTTGCTGTTCAGATACTTTTGCGTCGCAAAATTCGTCGGCGAGCCGAAGGTGCCCACGATCGCCAACACCTCTTCGCTTTCGACAAGACGGCGCGTTTGCTCGACGGCCTTGGGCGGGCTGTAGCCGTCATCGAGCGAAATGAGGTTGATCTTGCGGCCGTTGACCCCGCCTTCCGCATTCACCTTCTCGAAATAGGCGGTCATGGCGCGCCCGATGGTGGCGAAGCTGGATGCAGGGCCGCTATAGGGCATGGTCTGGCCGATCTTCACTTCGGTGTCGGTCACGCCAGGTCCGTAATTCCTGTCCTGGCCGAATGCGGAGAACGACAAGCCCGCCCACATGACCGCACAGGTCGCCACCAAGAGCTTCTTCATGCTCTTTTTCCTTTGTTGGTTGTTGATGATCTGGATCAGGCCGACCGCAAATAGCGCTGCTTCAGCACGTGCTTGAACAACTTGCCGTTCTCCTGCCGCGGCAACGCGGCCTCGAAATCGATCGACCGCGGGCACTTGATGTTCGAGAGGCTCTCGCGACAGAATGCGATGAGATCGACGGCGAACGCGGCCGACGCCTTTGAAGCATCCTTGAGCTGCACCACCGCCTTGACTTCCTCGCCGTATTCTCGATTCGGAATTCCGAACACGGCCACGTCGGCGATATCGGGATGCAGCGCCAGGCGGTTCTCGATCTCGGCGGGATAGATGTTGACGCCGCCCGAGATAATCATGTGCGAGCGCCGGTCGGTCAGGAAAAGATAGCCTTCCGCGTCAACGTAGCCGACGTCGCCGATGGTCGACCACCCTTTCGGGTTTCGGGAACGCGCGGTCTTCTCGGGATCGTTGTGATAAACGAATTGTGGCCCGTCGAAGTAGATATCGCCGATCTCGCCGGGACGAAGTTCGTTCTGCGCTTCGTCGAGAATGTGCAGGGTGCCGACGCAAGCGCGTCCGACCGAGCCACGGTGGGTCAGCCATTCCCTGGTCGAGATACAAGTTGCCCCATTGCGTTCCGAGCCTGCGTAATACTCCCAGATGATCGGCCCCCACCACGCAATCATCTGCTCCTTGAGTTCGGGCGGACACGGCGCGGCTGCGTGAATCGCGCAGCGATGGGACGACAGATCGTAACGGCCGCGTATCTCTTCCGGCAGGGCCAGCAGGCGAAAGAACATCGTCGGCACCCACTGGCTGTGGGTGATGCGGTAGCGTTCGATCACGGCCAATACCGGCTCTGCCGCGAATTTTTTCATGAGCACGACGGTGCCGCCGCTCTCCAGCGTGCGCATGGTGAAGCGAAGTGGCGCGCCGTGATAGAGCGGTGCCGGAGAGAGATAGATCGTATCCTCCGCAAAGCCGAAATTATCGCGCACCCAATCGCCGGCGGCGTGAGCCTGAACGACATTGGCGAACAGCGGCTGCTTGATCCCTTTTGGCTTTCCGGTCGTGCCGGAAGAATAGAAAAAATCCTTGCCGACAGGGCCATCGGGAATTTCGATCGGACGATCGAAGCGCGCTAGCTCCGCGGCATAGTCGAAGCTGTCGTCCAAAGCTCCACCCAGCGCGTAAACCGCACAATGGTGCGGATTATCGGCAAGGAGCGCCTGAACCGCTTCAGCAAAACGCGAGGCGACGAAGAAGACCTTGGCACCACTGTCACGAACGATATAGGCCGCTTCTTCCGGCGTCAGATGTGTGCTGACCGGCGTATAATAGATGCCATGGCGGCGCGCGCCCCAAATTATCTCGAAATAGGCCGGATCGTTGTCGAGCATGATGGCGATGCCGTCCCCGACAGCAAGACCCATCCAGATCAGTATCTGGGTTACGGCATTGGCACGCCGATCGAGCTCGCCGTATGTCAGGCTCTCCCCCGAAAACGCGACCAGGGCAGCGGTCTTGTCGGGATGGCGCTCGGCCCATTTGCGCAGGATTGGCATTTCTTCCCCTTGATCGAAGACGATGTCTCAACATCGGCTTTTGGGGGATTATCCATTCAGGCGCCCAGCATTGAATGACCGCGGATGCCAATCGAATTGACGAAATCCGACTGGCTCATTCTGCCCGCGATCTGCGGCTCTCGCGGAACTCGCCGGGCGCCAGGCCGGTCCAGCGCCTGAATGCTCGATGGAAGGCGCTGAGTTCAGAGAAACCCAGGGAGAGCCCAATCTCTTCGAGTGAGAGCCGGGACTTCCGCAGCAGGTGAACAGCGATGTCGTGCCGCACGCGGTCCTTGATTTCCTGGAAGCCACAGCTCTCTTCTTCGAGCAGGCGACGGCGCAGGGTCTGCGGAGAGACGGCGAGCATGCCGGCGATATCCTCGAGCGACACGGGCCGTTTCAGATTCCGGCGGAGAATGCCGCGTACCCGTTCGGACATGCTGCTGTCGTCGCGGTAGCGAACGAGCAGCGCGCTGGGCATCGACGCCAGGAAGCGCCGCAAGCGCCCCTCGTCGGGCATGATCGGCAGATCCAGCCACTCGGCATCAAAGCGGATTTCCGTGCGTGGCTGTTCGAACAGCATGGGCGCCCGGTAGAACGGCTCAAGCTCCGAGCTGAATGGCTCCTCCGGAAACACGTAGTGAACGGTGATGAGCGGCAGCCGGCGGCCCACCAGCCAGCACATCAGCCCGTACGCGAACAGCAGGATCGCGCCGTTGACCATGCGCCGGCGGTCTGCCTGGGCAATAGTATCCGTGACGTAGAGCGAAGCGTCATCTGGCCCTTCCCCGAGACGTACGACAAAATCGTCTGCGACCAGATGATAGAACTGGCAGCCGATCCGGATCGCCTCCCGTAAGTTCGCGCACCGGATCAGCAGGCGGCACATCATGCGGAAAGTTCCCGGCTTGATGGGACGGCTGCAGAGTAGCCAGAGTTCGTCACGCGTCTCCCGCGTAAGGACCGCGATCAACCGGGCAAACTGATCCTGCGGCAGCCGGGTACCCGGCTGACCGAACTGATCGGGAGCGATGCCGGCGCGTACCAGCAGGCGGTCAATGTCGAATCCCGCCTCGCGGACCCCGCTCAGGACCAGCCCGAGATAGCCGGAATCGATCGCTGAACGCGACGGTCCGACGTGTGATGGCCCAACTGCGGCAGAAGCTCCCGGCATCGCCCATCATGTTACTCCCCTGGTCGGCCAATCGCCACTATTCCCATGGCAGGTAAGGTCAACCCAACTGATTGTTTTCGTCATTGCCCGCTCAAAGCTTCCTTTCATTCTCGCCTCCCGAAACAGCGGAGAAGGAAACCTAAATGCGCGCGTTGATGAGTTGCGAGCCAGGTGGCCCCGAGACCCTCCGGTTGCTCGACGTGCCGGTACCTGTCCCCAACGCAGGACAGGTGCTGCTGGCGGTCAAGGCTTGCGGCGTGAACTATCCGGACCTTCTCACCATCCAGGACCGATACCAGGTCAAGACG
>JAIEPP010000465.1 GCA_019748335.1 Xanthobacteraceae bacterium | reverse complement strand
AGACCGAGCCCCATGGCAGCCAAAAAACGCTTGACCACAAAGACAGTCGCTCTCCCCGCAAGCGGGGCGAGGTAAGCGAGAGCCAACTACTTCTGCAGGTTCTTCGGGATCAGGGCTTTCAGCTTTTCCATGTCCTTGACGTTCATCTTCATGCCGCCGGGCATCATGATGTCGCCGGCCTTCTGGTCGGCCTTGCAGGCTCCGAGCCACTTCGCCTCGATGGTCGTGGTCGAGTCGCGCGGCACGCCGGAGGGGCCATGCTCCGAATGCGAGGTCGATTTCACGGTATAGGCCGAATTGAAGTCGCCGTTGATTTCGGCGTGCGAGGTGATCGACATGCCGGCAACGCCGCAGACGGAATCGCTGACGTAACCGGTCGCGGTCTTCTGGATATCCTGCTTGGAGCACATCTCCTTGCCCATCGGCGAGAACGCGGTGCTCATTTCCTTGTCGGTGGTCTCGTCGGTGCAGTGCTGCATCGTCATCTCGGGCGCCGGCGAACCGATGCGCAGCACTTTCATTTCCCACAGGCCGGCCTTGCGCACCGGCAGTTCGACCGCGCCGGCCGCGGCGGGCGCCAACAGCGCCAGCAGGCCAAACGCCGAACCAAATGACAAAAGCTGTCGCGTCATGTCCGCGCTCCCGGCTTGTTTCAGATGGGTAGTCGGGCCGCCTGCTCAGTACCTGCTCAGTATTTGGCGGTCAGCGGCCGTTCATTGGCGCCATAGGGCACCCAGCGGCAGGCGAACGAGATGTATCCGCCATCCTGCGGCTCGACGGCGAGGAATTTCACCACCTTGCCGTAATAGGCGCAGTGTTCGACCGCGCGCTGCCGGACATCGAGGTCGCGCGCCACCGAGTAGGCGATGATGCCGCCGGTGTCGTTGCCCTTGAACGGCGGCACCCAGTCGGCCTGCGCCGGCGCACCCGCCAGCATCCCGGATATGGCAACCAGGCACGCGGCCCCAATCATTCGCATCGCAGACGACTCCATTTCGCTTGGCCCACCATAGAGCGCGCCGGTGCCCGTGGAAAGAATGGCGTGGGTCCGGAAACAGACTTGCCAGCCGAGTGTTGCCGCATTGCACTTGACCTGATCCGGGCTTCGCGGCACCGTCCCACGTGTTGGATCACCCGGCGGAATCCCCATGCGCAACCTGTTCACGTCCCTGAAATCACTCGGTCTTGTGGCGGCGTTCGGCCTGCTGGTATCCGGGAGTGCCGCCCAGGCCGCCAATCCGCTGGAATTGAATTTCGGCCTGTTCGGCCCGCGATATGACGGGCGCGTGGCGGAATGTGAGCGGGCGCTGCCGACCATCACCTCGCAATTCCAGGAAAAGGAAAGCACCTTCTGGAATTCGCCATTGACGATCACCGCTTACGGCCGGATCCACGAAACCGCGTTCCGGCCCTGGCAGTCCGACAATATTCCGCGCCGTTATTGCTCCGCCGATGTCCTGACCAGCGACGGCAAGACGCGCACCGTGCATTTTGCCATCGTCGAGGACGGCGGCTTCGCCGGCTTCGGCCAGGGCGTCGAATGGTGCGTCACCGGGCTTGATCGCAACTGGGCCTATAACCCGAGCTGCAAGGCCGCCCGGCCCTGATTCCGGGTTGATCTCTTTCTGATCCTTGCCTGCTGATCCTTGCCTGTTCTGATCCTTACCTGAATTTTGCCGACGGAGGCGGCCGGCCCGGTCGATTTCGGGTTGCCTGCATTTTTTGTTCTTGAAATGTTCTCACACCCTGCTACGCTCGGCTCAGGTGGATAGGGGCTGTGAGTAGAGGGGCGTTTGATGTTTCGACCGGTCATTTTTTCGCGACTTCTGATTTCGCTGGTTCTCATGTCGCTGGTCTTTCTGGTCGCTGCCGCCGGCATGGCGTCCGCGCAGGACCGCCGGCAGAACGCCTCGGGCGAGTTCGATTTCTACGTGCTGTCGCTGTCCTGGTCGCCTTCGTTCTGCGAACAAGCCTCCGAACGCGGCAATAGCGGACGGTCCGGCGCCCAATGTGGCGGCCGGCCCTTTTCCTTCGTGGTGCACGGCCTCTGGCCGCAATATGAACGGGGCTTTCCCGAATATTGTCAGCGCTCGGCGGAGTATCTCGACCGCAGCATCATGACCTCGATGCTGGACCTGATGCCGGCGCCCGGACTGATCTTCAATGAGTGGAAGAAGCACGGCACCTGTTCCGGCCTCGGCGGGCGGGCCTATTTCGAGACCATCCGCAAGGCCCGCGCGGCCGTGAAAATCCCCGAGGAATTCCTGCAATTGGCGGAGCCGAAATCGATCGGCCCGGGCGAAATCGAGGCCGCTTTTATCAGGACCAATCCCGGCCTGAGCCCTGCGGCGGTGTCCGTGACCTGCGATTCCAAACGCCTGAACGAAGTGCGGATCTGCCTGAGCAAGGACCTGCAATTTCGCGCCTGCGAGGAACTCGACCGCCGCGCCTGCCGGCGCGACGAGGTGCTGATGCCGCCGGTGCGCGGCGGGTAAAGAGATTCACCGGCATTCCGGGGCGATGCGTCAGCATCGAACCCGGAATCTCGAGATTCCCCGGGGGCAATTGCACCCCTGAGGTCTGGTGCTAACGCACCATCCCGGAATGACGGGCGTTACTTTCGCCGCCCGATGTCGTAACTCCTCCCCATGAATTACCGACACGCCTTTCACGCCGGCGGCTTTGCCGACGTCATCAAGCATATCGTGCTGGCGCGCATGCTGGCCTATCTGCAGGAGAAGCCGGCGCCGTTTCGCGTCATCGACACCCATGCCGGCGCCGGGCGTTACGATCTCGCCGGCGACGAGGCGCGGCGCAGCGGCGAATGGCTGACCGGGATTGCGCGCGTCATGCAGGCGCGGTTCTCGGAAGCGGCCCAGCCGCTGGTTGGGCCCTATCTCGATATCGTCAGAGCCTTCAACCCGCCGGGCGAACTGAAGGCTTATCCGGGATCGCCGTTGATCGCCCGCGCGATGCTGCGGCCGCAGGACCGCCTGACGGCGTGCGAAATCGAACCGAATGCCCGCAAGCAATTGATCGACGCGCTGCGGCGCGACACCCAGGCGCGGGTGGTCGACCTCGACGGCTGGACCGCTTTGCCGGCCTTCGTGCCACCGAACGAGCGGCGCGGCCTGGTCCTGATCGATCCATCGTTCGAACAAAAGGACGAGTTCGAAACCCTGGCTGACGGTTTTGCCGAGGCCTACGCGAAATGGCCGACCGGCAGTTTTCTGATCTGGTACCCGGTGAAGAGCCGGCGCATCACCGACGGCCTGGCGCGCCACGTCGCCGCCGTGACGGCCGAGAGCAAGCCGGCCGGAAAATGTCTGCGGCTCGAATTCAGTGTCGCGCCGCAGCAGGCGGGCGGTCCCCTCACCTCCACCGGACTTCTGATCGTCAATCCGCCATGGACGCTGGCGGCTGAACTGAAGATCATTCTACCCGAACTGGAAAAGCCGCTCGGCCAGGGCGGCGCCGCCCGGTTCAGGCTGGAAACGCCAAAGCCGTAGTCATACGGTTTCGCCGAAAATTGCGATTGAACCGTAGTCAATCTGCGCGGAACCGTATTATGCTCCGCCTGTTGGGACTGGCTTTACGTTCCGCTTCCGCGAATGGTTGCGGCGGAGTGATCAAGGCCGAAAAGAAATCCAGGCCGATCGGTGACGTGACCCGATCGACTGAGGTGGCCAAGCTTCCGGCAGCGATTGTCCGGTCGGCCGTTACGCACATTGCGCGTAACGGCGGAGCAGTGCGGGGGAGGAGTTTCCCGATGGCCATGACTGGTACGGTCAAGTTTTTTAATGGTGAGCGCGGCTACGGCTTCATCAAGCCCGATGATGGCGGTCGCGATGTGTTCGTTCACATCACGGCCGTCGAGCGGGCCGGATTGAAGGATCTGACGGAAGGACAGCGCATCACGTTCGAGGTCGAACCGGACAAGAAGGGCAAGGGCCCGAAGGCGGTCGACCTGGTGATTTCATCGTGAGCTGAAGCTTACGGCTGCAAGCGGACCGCGTTTCTGCCTTCCGAAAGTTCGACTGGGGCGGCGTTGCTCAGATCGAGGTGGCGTGCATGACGTGCCCGCCCCGCGTCGGCGCCAATCGTTCGGCTTCCGGGAAGAAGCGCGCAGCAAGTTCGGCCGGGCCGATATCATCGATCTGACGAAACCCGGCTGCGCTCATTTTTGCACATAGCGAAGCGGTGTCGAGATAACTTCGAAACCGCTCGCCGGCGGCCGCCACCCGTGCCGCCAGCGCCTGGTGCGCGGCACGGCCGGCGGCTGCGGAAATCGAAGTCGCAGGATTGACGTAGTCGAACACCACCTCGGCTCCGCCCGGCAATTGCGAGATGTAGTCTAGCGTCGAAAAGACCGCGGCCTCCGTCAGATAGGGCACAACGCCAAGCCAGCTGAAGAAACTACGCTCGGCCGATTTGAAGCCCGCGGCGTCTAACCTTTCGGACAATTTCTCGCGCTCGAAATCCACCGCCACGACGCTCAGCGTTTCCGGCACGGCAATCGCCGCAGCGGCCAGCATTTCGCGCTTGCGTGCCAGCGTTGCCGGATGGTCGACCTCGAAGATACGGAGTCGGCCTGCAAGCGGCGTCCGGTAGGCCAATGTATCGAGCCCGGCGCCAAGCACCACGAGCTGTGTCGTACCGGCATCGACTGCCATATTGAGAGCGTCCTCGGCGATGCGCGATCGCGACGCGATGAACCAACGCATTCGCGGCCCGGACGGGTGGTTGTGGGCGTGGTCGAGCGATAGCTCGATGTCGTCGCCGAGAATCCGCAACGCGAGGGGATCGGCCAGAATCGACGCTTCATCCAGCACCTGGTGCGCCGCGCGCAAGCGGGCGGCCCCCAATGCGGTCCGACTGGGCTGTCCGGTCTGCATGCTCAGGTTCTACCGCATTTTCAAGCAAGGCGCCGGACCCAGGACAAAAAAAAATCCCGGCGACTTGCCGCCGCCGGGAGGTTGTGACGAATAGTTTTCTTGTTCTCAGAAGTGATAGTTCACGCCGGCTCGTATCAACCCGAACCGGTAGCCGTTTGACGCACCTGTAACGACGAAGTTGCTGTTGGCCAGGTCGACATAGAGATATTCGACCTTGGCGCTCCAGTTCGGGGCAAAGCCCATCTCGGCGCCGACGCCGAGCGTCCAGCCCGCATTGGTGTTGGATTCCGTCAGACCGAAGGTGGTGGCGCGCAGTTCGCCGAAAGCCAGACCGCCGGTGCCGTAGAACAGCACGTTGTTGAGCGCATAGCCGGCACGACCGCGCAGGGTGCCGAACCAGGGGTTGGAAAACTTCCACGGCGCAAACGTCTGTTCGGCGCCGCTGGCCTGGATGTCGCCTTCGATGCCGAAAACCCACGGCCCGGTCTGGAAATTGTAGCCGGCCTGGACGCCGCCCGCGAAGCCCGATGGCTTGGTCGGATTGTTGTCGACCGAACCCCAGGCATAGCCGAGGTTGCCGCCGAGATAGGGGCCGGCCCAGCTATAGGCATTGAGCGGCTGGTTGACGGTATAGGGCGCCCGCGATCCGTAGTTCATGTCGGCCGCCTGGGCCGACACGGTCCAGCTGGCTCCGGCCAGCACCAGCGCTCGCAAAACGAATTTGCTCATCACGCAACTCCACGCCACTGCCGTAACGGCCGGACCGACAGACCGGCCTGGTTACGGAATTCCATTGTTTTCCCGTAAGATTTATCGAGAGTTTTAAGTTAAAGGGTTGTTAAGCCGGGTTACCGGCCGCTCATCATTCTTAAGAATGTCTTACCGGCACGGTTTCCGTGCCACCGCGAGCGCTGGCGATGCCGCCCTGCAGCGCTTAATTTAGGCCCATGGATCACGATTCTACCGACCATCCGAAAGCCCCGCGCACGCCTCGCCGGAGCTCCGATCCGGATTTGCCGCCCGAGGGCCTGACTTCCGCCGCCGATGTCGACCCCGCAACGTCGGTGGCCGAGGAGGACGATGACGCGCGCCTTCCGGAAGCCCCGGAGGAAGCCGCCGAGGCGGTTGCCGAAGGCACGCTGGCGGTCGGCCATGCCGCGATCGAAAACGCGGTGCGGCTGGCGCCGACCTCGCCCGGCGTCTACCGCATGCTCAATGCCGGAAACGACGTGCTGTACGTCGGCAAGGCCAAGAACGTCCGCAAGCGGCTGTCTTCCTATGCCCGCGTCAACGCGCCGTTGCCGGCGCGGATCCTGCGCATGATCGCGGCCACCGTCACGGTCGAGATCATCTCGACCACGACCGAGACCGAAGCGCTGCTGCTGGAAGCCAACCTGATCAAGCAGCTGCGGCCGCGCTTCAACGTGCAACTGCGCGACGACAAGTCGTTTCCCTACATCCTGATCACCGGCGACCACTGGGCGCCGCAGATCCTCAAGCATCGCGGCGCGCAGTCGCGGCCCGGACGCTATTTCGGCCCGTTCGCCAACGCCGGCGCCGTCAACCGCACCATCACCGCGCTGCAGCGCGCCTTCCTGATCCGCTCCTGCACCGACGGCTTTTTCGAGAGCCGCACCCGGCCCTGCCTGCTCTATCAAATCCGCCGCTGCTCCGGCCCCTGCACCCGCGAGATCGATTTCCCCGGCTATACCGAACTGGTGCGCGAGGCCGGTGACTTCCTGTCCGGCCGCAGCCACGACGTGAAGAAGCAGCTCGCCGGCGAGATGGAAAAGGCCTCCGCCGAGCTCGAATTCGAGACCGCAGCACTCTACCGCGACCGTCTTGCCGCGCTTTCGGCGATCCAGTCACAGCAGGGTATCAATCCGCGCACGGTGGAAGAGGCGGATGTGTTCGCCATCCACCAGGAGGGCGGCTATTCCTGCGTCGAGGTGTTCTTCTTCCGCACCGGGCAAAACTGGGGCAACCGCGCTTATTTCCCGCGCGCGGAGAAGTCGTTCACCCCGGAGGAAGTGCTGGCCTCGTTCCTCGCGCAATTCTACGACGACAAGCCGCCGCCGAAACTCATCCTGCTGTCGCACGAGATCGAGGAGAGCGAATTGCTGGCCGACGCGCTCGCGGTCAAGGCCGGCAACAAGGTGGAAGTCTCCACGCCCAAGCGCGGCGAAAAGAAAGAGCTGGTCGCGCACGCGCTCACCAATGCGCGCGAGGCGCTCGGCCGCAAGCTGAGCGATACCGCAACGCAAGGCCGCCTGCTGCAGGGCATGGCAACCACGCTTGCATTGCCGGAGCCGCCGAAGCGGATCGAGGTCTACGACAACAGCCATATCCAGGGCACCAACGCGGTCGGCGCCATGATCGTGGCGGGACCGGACGGATTTATCAAAAACCAGTACCGCAAGTTCAACATCAAGTCCGAGAGCCTGACGCCGGGCGACGACTACGCGATGATGCGCGAGGTGCTGGAACGGCGTTTCAAGCGGCTGTTGAAGCCGCCGGAGGGCGACGCCGCAAAAGCCAAAGCCGACGACGAGTCGTTTCCGCAATGGCCCGACCTCGTCATCATCGACGGCGGCCGGGGCCAGCTCAACGCGGTCCGGGAGATTTTCGAAGGGTTGGGGCTGACCCAGGTCCAGCTGATGGCGGTGGCCAAAGGGCCGGACCGCGATGCCGGCCGCGAGACCCTGTTCATGCCGGGCCGCGAGGCGATCAAGCTCGAGCCCCGCGACCCCGTGCTGTATTTCATCCAGCGGCTGCGCGACGAGGCCCATCGTTTCGTGATCGGTTCGCACCGCAAACTGCGCAAAAAGGACATCAGGGAGGCCGGCCTGCAGGAAATCCCGGGGATCGGCCCGTCACGCAAACGTGCCTTGCTGCACCACTTTGGAACGCTGAAGGAAATCGAGCGGGCCTCGATCGCCGACCTGGGCAAGGTTCCCGGCGTCAGCGCCGAAAGCGCCCGCAAGATTTTCGAGTTTTTCCACGCCCAACCGGGTTAAACCGGGGGCCGATTCACATGGGCGTCGCCTGCGACACATCATCTGGTGCCCGCACGGTTGACCTTCACGCCTGAGCGGTATTGGTAAGACGTATGAACATCGCGACCACCACCAAGGGGCCGGCCAAACAGTCGAAAAGCCTGTCCCTGCCGAATATCCTGACCTATGCCCGCATCGCCGCCATCCCGGTCGTGGTCGGCTGCGTCTATGGCCAATCGATCATGGACGGCCCGCTGTGGCTGCGCTGGGTGGCGCTGGCGGTCTTCATCGCCGCAGGCGTAACCGACTATCTGGATGGCTACTATGCGCGAATCTGGGACCAGCAGTCCGCCTTCGGCCGGATGCTGGATCCGATCGCCGACAAGCTTCTGGTGGCGTCCTGCCTGTTGATGCTGGCGGCGGACAACAGCATTCACGGCTGGACGCTGTGGGCCGGCATCGTGATCCTGTGCCGCGAAATCCTGGTCTCGGGACTGCGCGAATATCTTGCGGCCTTGCGGGTCAGCGTACCCGTGACCAGGCTGGCGAAATGGAAGACCACGGTGCAGCTGGTCGCGATCGGCTTTCTGATCGCCGGCGAAGCGGGCGAGCAGGTCCTGCCCGCGACCACCCTGATCGGAATCGTGCTATTGTGGATGTCCGCGATTTTCACCATCTACACCGGCTGGGATTATTTCCGGGCTGGCATCCATCACCTCATCAAGGAGGATGAGGCGTGAAGGTCAAATATTTCGCCTGGGTCCGCGAGCGGATCGGCATCGCGGAAGAAACCGTCGAGCCGCCGGCCAGCGTGCGCACGGTGGACGATTTGATCGGCTGGCTGTCGAGCCGCGGCGAGACGTATGCTTACGCCTTCGAGACCCCGAAGGTGATCCGCGTCGCGATCGACCACGCCCACGTCAAGCCGGACGCGATGATATCGGGCGCCCGCGAGATTGCATTCTTTCCGCCGATGACCGGGGGCTAGCCCCCGTGACCGCCGCCGTCACCATCCGCATTCAGGAAGCCGATTTCGACATCGGCCACGAGATCGCGGCGCTGACCAAGGGCCGGACCGATATCGGCGCGGTCGTCACCTTCAGCGGCATCTGCCGTGGCAGCGAGAGCGGCGAAGCGATCGCGGCGCTGACGCTCGAGCATTATCCCGGCATGGCCGAGGCCGAAATCCAGCGCCACGCCGATGAGGCGATGACGCGCTGGCCGCTGACCGGGCTCACCGTGGTGCACCGTGTCGGTCGCATCACGCCCGGCGAAAATATCGTCGTGGTGCTGGCGGCGTCGCAGCACCGGCAGGCAGCATTTCAGGCGGCGGAGTTCTTGATGGATTATCTCAAGGCCAACGCGCCGTTCTGGAAGCGCGAGGAGAGCCCGAAGGGCGCGAGTTGGATCGAGGCGCGCGGCCACGACGAAACCGCCGCGGCGCGCTGGACCAAATCCTGATGGCCAAGCGTCTTAAGGCCATGAGTCTGAGAGCCAAGAGTCTGAGAGCCAAGCGCGCAAAGCCGGTGGCGAAGCGAAGCGCACCCGCCGCGAAATTTCCCAAAGTTGCCGCGGGTGAATTGCTGACGCTACTCGATTTCGTACGTTTTGCCGTCAGCCGCTTCCTCGAGGCCAAACTGGTTTTCGCGCACGGCACCACCGATCCGCTGGCCGAGGCCGCCTTCCTGGTCTGCGAGGCGCTGCATCTTCATCCCGATCAGTTCGAGACCTTTGCCACCGCGCGCGTCACGGCGGCCGAGGGCAAAAAGATCCTCGGCCTGATCGAACGCCGCGTCGTCACCCGAAAACCCGCGGCCTATCTCGTCAACAAGATCTACATGCGCGGCCTGCCGTTCTATGTCGACGAGCGCACCATCGTGCCGCGCTCCTTCATCGGCGAATTGCTGGATTCGCATTTCGGCGGCAGCGACGATGACGACGAAGGCGGCTCGCTGATATCGGATCCGGCGGCAGTGGAAAGCGTACTCGACCTCTGCACCGGTTCGGGCTGCCTTGCCATCCTGGCCGCCCGCCATTTTCCGAACGCCGAAATCGACGCGGTGGATATCTCAAAGGATGCGCTTGGCGTCGCCGCGCGCAATGTCGGGGATTACGGGCTTGAAGACCGCCTCACGCTGCACCGCGGCGACCTGTTTGGACCGTTGGGCGACAGGCGCTACGACCTCGTCATTTCCAATCCGCCCTATGTCGACGCGCAAGGCATGGCCGACCTGCCGCGCGAATGCCGCGCCGAGCCGAAACTTGCTTTCGACGGCGGCGCCGACGGGCTGGACATCGTCCGCCGCATCCTCGACCAGGCGCGCGCGCATCTGACGCCGCAGGGCGGACTATTGTGCGAGGTCGGCCGCTGCCGTTCGCAGCTGGAGGACGCCTACCCGCATTTGCCGCTGCTCTGGCTCGATACCGAGGATTCCGCCGGCGAAGTCTTCTGGATCGCCGCCGCCGACCTCTAGGCAAGCATTTCACGCTGCACCGCGTCCGGGGCACGTCCGCCGAAACCGCCAGTTCCGAGCGTGTCAAAAGAACACTAGCCTACCGAATCAACATTGATGTTAAGCTCGCGACGCTTGGGAGAGCGCGAACCGGATCGTGCCTGAAGACTTCCGTGTTTTCCCGGGCGGTGGCAGTTCGGACCTGAAGGCGTAGCGCGCGACATGATTCGCATTTCGACGATTTTCATCGCCATCTGCATGGTGCTGGTCGCAGCGTCCCTTGGCCTTGTCCTGCATTCGGTGGCGGGCATCAGCGGATCGGAATCCGCGATCGTGGCGCTCACCGCGCTGACTTTCCTGATCCTCTACAATGCCGTGTCGATGCGGCTGCGCGACCGTTCCGATGTCGGCAGCCAGATCGCCGATCTGTCGCGCGGCACCGCCGACCTCGCCCGCCAGGTCGCCGAATTCGGCCGGCGTCTGGCCGCGGTCGAGGGCCGGGTGGTGTCGGCGAACTCCGCGGGCGCCGACCGCATCCAGGCCGTGGTCGGCGAGATCAACGAACTCGGCGGGCTGGTCAAGCAACTCGCCGCCTCGGTCGCCAGCCATGACGATCTGCTGGCCTCCGGCATCATTGCCGCGGCGCCTGCGCCCGCGAGCAGCCCGGATTCCGCGGCGCAGAACGAACTCCCGTTCACGGAGGAAGTTGCGGCCCCGGCCGGCGACAAACCGGCGCCGGTTGCCGCCACCCCGCCGGCACCCAGGTCGGCTACGGGCGCCGTCGCCGCCGAGCCCTCACGCGCGCAGCCGCAGCTCCTGGCTTCGATCAAGAGCGCCATCGAGGAAAACCGGCTCGATATCTATCTGCAGCCGATGGTGACGCTGCCGCAGCGCAAGGTTCGGTTCTATGAGGCGGTGACGCGGCTGCGCGACGAAAACGACGAGGTACTCGCCGCCGACGATTTCATCGCGATCGCCGAGGCCGGCGGACTGATCGGGCGCATCGATCACATGGTGATGCTGCGCTGCGTGCAGGTGCTGCGCCGCCTGATGGTCCGCAACAAGGAGGTCGGCGTGTTCTGCAACGTCTCCGCGGCGACGCTCGGCAATCCCACCAATTTCGCGCAATGCCTCGATTTCCTCGAGGCCAACCGCGCACTGGCGCCGTCCTTCGTGCTTGAATTCAAGCAGGCGACGTTCCGCAACCTCGGCCCGACCGAGACCGAGCATCTCGCTGCCTTGTCGCAGCGCGGCTTCCGTTTCTCGATCGACCATGTCAGCGATCTCCGGATCGAGCCCCGGGAACTCGCCGACCGCGGCGTCCGTTTCATCAAGGTGCCGGCGGCGCTGCTGCTCGACCCCAGGCAGAGTTCGACCTCGGACATCCACCCTTCCGACCTGTCCGATCTGCTCGGCCGTTTCGGCATCGACCTGATTGCCGAGAAGATCGAAGGCGAGCGTGCGGTGGTCGACCTGCTCGATTTCGACGTCCGGTTCGGCCAGGGCTTTCTGTTTGCGCCGCCCCGGCCGTTGCGGCCCGAAGGGGCATCTGCTACCGGCGATGCCACCGCAAACAAGGCCGAACCCAATAGTTCCAATGGCTCCCATGCTTCCAACGGCTCCGGCCGACCCGCTCCCGTCGCCGGCCCGGCCACCGAGCCGCCGCCACGGACGACCGGCAATGCCGCGCTGGCACGCCGCGCCGCCGGACCGGGCTAACAGGCGCCCGATGTCATGACCACATTGCGGTTCGTCGAGCGGCTGCGCGACCTCGTCGATGGCGTCGACGTCGTGCTCTCCGATATCTGGGGCGTGGTGCACAACGGGCTGGAATCCTTTCCCGAGGCCTGCGAGGCGCTGCACACCTATCGCCAGCGTGGCGGCACCGTCATCCTCATCACCAACGCGCCACGGCCGGCCGATTCCGTGCAGCGGCAGTTGCGCAAGCTCGGCGTCGCCGACGAAACCTATGACGCGATCGTCTCCTCCGGCGACCTGACCCGGCATTTCGTCGCTGACCACCCCGGCAAGAAAATGTTCTGGCTCGGTCCGGAGCGCGACAATTCGATCTATCGCGGGCTTGAAGCCGAGATCGGTCCGCTGGAACAGGCCGACTACATCGTCTGCACCGGACTGTTCGACGACGAGACCGAAACGCCGGAAGACTATCGCGCCATGATGCTGCAGGCGCGCGAGCGCAAGCTGCCGCTGATCTGCGCCAATCCCGACATCGTGGTCGAACGCGGCGACCGGCTGATCTATTGCGCGGGCGCCATCGCCGAACTCTACCGCGAACTCGGCGGCGAGGTGACCTTCTACGGCAAACCGCACCGGCCGATCTATGAACGCGCGATGGCGCTGGCGGCCGAGCGCCGCGGCCATCCGGCGCCGCTCGACCGGGTGCTGGCGATCGGGGACTCCGTGCGTACCGATCTTACCGGCGCGCTCGGTTTTGGAATCGACTGCCTGTTCGTGACCCGCGGCATCCATTCCGAGGAGTTCGAAGGTCTCGACCAGCTCGATCCAGCGTCGGTCAAGGAGCTGTTCGGCCACCCGCCCCGCGCCCTGATGCGGGAGCTGCGGTGGTAACGAGCGCCTATTCGACGCGCCAACCTCATCTGAGAACGCGAATGCCCGGCACAAGGCCGGGCATGACGGAAACAGGAAATATGGTTCGAGCGGCTACGCCGGCGCCATGTCCGGGAACACGGCCTCGATCTTGGTCTTCAGCGTCGCCGCATTGAACGGCTTGACGATATAATTGTTCACGCCGGCCTTCTTGGCCGCGATCACGTTCTCGGTCTTGGATTCGGCCGTGATCATGATGAAGGGCGTGGTGGCCAGATTGGGGTCGGCCCGGACTTCCTTGAGCAGGTCGTAACCGGTCATCGGCTCCATGTTCCAGTCGGAGATCACGAGCCCGTATTTCTTGCCGCGCATCTTGTTCAGGGCTTCTGAACCGTCGCTGGCATCATCGATGTTATCGAAGCCGAGCTGCTTCAAAAGATTCCGGATGATGCGGATCATGGTGTTGTAGTCATCGACCACCAAAACCGACATGGACAAATCAACCGCCATCTTTTCCCCCACTCAACGCTTAGGCCACTAACATTCGAAAGGCCTGCGCGACCCGCAGACCTCCCCCCACCAGTAGCAGCAGGCGTTAAACAGCGCGTTAACCGGGAACCGCCGGATTGCTTCGGTTTTGATCAGTTCCCGCCCGCTTGACTTCGAACCGGCCGCCGCGTCACGGTCCGGCCGCGTTCCCGCAAGACCGAGAATCCCCAAAGAATCCCCGAAATGACAACTGGTTTCACCGTTATCCGAGACACCACCCCGGCCGACGCGATCCCGCGGGGGGCCGTGGTCGCCATGGGCAATTTCGACGGCGTCCATCTCGGCCACCGCGCCGTCATCGCCGCAGCGCTGCGGATGGGCCGGGCACATGGAAAACCGGCCTTTGCCGTCACTTTCGAGCCGCATCCGCGCAGCTTTTTCAGCCCGAACAGCCCGCAATTCCGGCTTTCGGACGAGGCCAGCAAGCTCCGGCTGCTGGCCGGCACGGGCCTTTCCGGCGCGGTCGTGATGACGTTCGACAAGTCACGGGCCGGGACCACGGCGCAAGACTTCATTCACCATGACCTGATCCAGCGGCTCGGGATCTCAGGAATTGCGGTCGGCTACGACTTTCATTTCGGCAAAGGCCGGGTCGGCTCGCCGAGCCTCCTGGTCGGCGAGGCGCCGCGGCTCGGCATCGAGGTCGACGTCCAGGCCCATGTCGACATCGCGGAACGGCCGGTGTCATCCAGCGCGATCCGCATGGCGCTGGCGGAGGGGCAGATCGACGACGCCACCGAGATGCTGGGCGGACCGTGGTTCGTGACCGGCGAAGTCATCCATGGCGAGAAACGCGGCCGCGACCTCGGCTATCCCACCGCCAATATCCGCCTCGACAAGACCTGCGGCCTCAAGCACGGCATCTATGCGGTCCGGGTCGGCCGTGGAGCCGAACGCTTCAACGCGGTGGCGAGCTATGGCCGCCGCCCGACCTTCGACAACGGCGCGCCGCTGCTGGAAGTGTTCCTGTTCGATTTCAAGGGCGACCTTTACGGCAGCAAGCTCGACGTCGCCTTTATCGGCTTCATCCGCGACGAGTTGAAATTCGACAACATCGACGCCCTGATCCGGCAAATGGACGACGACAGCGCCCGGGCCCGGGCCGTCCTCGCCGCCGCGCCCGATGCGTTTCCGAGACTGGGAGAGATCGGCTGACGGCCTCCGGCCCTTTGCGATTTCCCCGGTTGGCTGCTATGGAATGCCCCATGTTCGCGCGGCGCATCATAGGCATTAGCGGCCCGGCTTCCGCCTGAGCTTCGGCTCGGCGCAAGACCGGGATGTCCCTGCTTCATCCGCGATCCCAGCGTTTCAGCGCCGTTTACGAGCCAAATCAGAGCATTCATGTCCGAAAAACCGCAAAAGTCCGACGTGTCAGACTATTCCAAAACCCTGTTCCTGCCGCAGACGGAATTTCCGATGCGCGCCGGGCTACCCAAGCTCGAGCCGGAAATCCTCAAGCGCTGGAACGAGATCGACCTCTACGGAAAGCTGCGCGAGGGGGCGAAAGGCCGCGCCAAATTCGTGCTGCATGACGGCCCGCCCTACGCCAACGGCAATATCCATATCGGCCACTCCCTGAACAAGATCCTCAAGGACGTGGTGACCAAGAGCCAGCAGATGCTCGGCTTCGATTCCAATTACGTGCCGGGCTGGGACTGCCACGGCCTGCCGATCGAATGGAAGATCGAGGAAGAGAATTACCGCTCCAAGGGCAAGCAGAAGCCCGACTTCCGCGACTCCGCGGCGATGGTCGCGTTCCGCAGGGAATGCCGCGCCTATGCGACGCACTGGCTCAACGTCCAGCGCGAGGAATTCAAGCGGCTCGGCATCATCGGCGACTGGGACCATCCCTACGCCACCATGAGCTATCCCGCCGAAGCCCAGATCGCGCGCGAGCTGATGAAGTT
>JAIEPP010000195.1 GCA_019748335.1 Xanthobacteraceae bacterium | reverse complement strand
CCGGCCAGCATCTGCTGTCGGTCGTCAACGGCATCCTCGACATGTCGAAGATGGAATCCGGCAATTTCGAGATTTCGCCGGAACCGTTCGCGCCGCGTGCCGCGCTGGTCAATTGCTGCAACCTGCTGGCGCTGAAGGCGCGGGAGAATGGCGTCGATCTCGTCACCCGCGCGCCGGAAGATCTGCCCGACATGACCGGCGATCCGCGTGCGTTCAAGCAGATCGTGCTCAACCTCGTTGTCAACGCCGTCAAGTTCACCGAACGCGGCGGCCGCGTGACGGCCTCGATCGCGGTCGAGGGACCGCGGCTGGTGCTGCGCGTCACCGACACCGGCGTCGGTATTGCCGCCGACGATCTCAAGCGGATCGGGGATCCCTTTTTCCAGGCCGGCAAGACCTATCAGCGCAAGCACGAAGGCACCGGCCTCGGGCTGTCGATCGTCAAGGGCCTGGTCGGCTTGCACCATGGCGAGATGAACGTGCAGAGCAAGGTCGGCGAGGGCACCACGGTCGCGGTGGCGTTGCCGTTGATCTTCACGGCCGAAGCACCCTCCAGTAATGTCGCAACGCTGAAGCCGGCGCTGCGATCCGGACAGCAAGACCAAGCCCATCAGGTGAAGAAAAGTGCCTAGACGTATTGACGACGACGAAATGCCGCGCCGCCGCCGCAGCTCCAAAGCGGTTGCGATCGAGGCGGAAGAAGAGCGCGGCTTGGCCATGCGCATGTTGCTGCACAGTCCGAAAGACACGGTGGCCGGCCTCCTGGCCGCGGCCGCCATCTGCGCCATCGTCACCAATGCGCTGTTCCTGCAGGCCGGCCGCCATCCGTCGCCGATGTTCGGCTCGATCGTGACGCTGCCGGCGCCGCAGCCGGCCACAGCGAGCCCGTTGCCGCGCCCGCGTCCGGTCGAACTGGCCGCCAGGCCGGTTGAAGCCGAGCCTGCCGAGCCGAAGCCGGTCGAGGTGAAGGTGACCGATTCCAGGAGCAGCGATCTGCGGAATTCCGACAGAACTCCCGATCCCATGACCAATCTCGTGGTCAAGTCGGCCGTCGCGCCCGCGGCGGCGCCCGCCAATGTCGTGCGACCGCCGGCGCCGATCCCGGCTCCGCAAACCGCGAGCGCCCGCCGCGTGGCTGGCGTGCAGCGTGCGCTGACGCAATATGGCTACGGTCAGTTGAAGCCGACCGGCGCTGTCGGCGCCGATACCCAGACGGCGATTTCGAAGTTCGAGCACGCGCGCAAGATGCCGGTCACTGGCCAGATGTCCGACCGCCTGGTCCGCGAACTCACCGCGATGATCGGGCATCCGATCGACTAGCCGCGACAATCGCTGCGGCAAGCAATCCCGCTGCGACGAGACTGTCAGCGCTCGCGAAACGCGCGCGCGACTTGATCGGACAATGGCTTTGTGAAAAAGGACAGAACGCTACGATCATAGGTCTTGGCAAAGATCTCGGCCGGCATTCCGGGCAGCAGCTTCACGTTTCCCAGTCGAGCCAACTGCTCGGGCGTTATTGCGACCCGAGCAGTGTAGAAGTTCTGGCCGGTGCGCTGATCTGACGTCACGTCGGCCGAAATGCGACTGATCGTGCCCTGGATTTCCGGCGTGGTCCGCTGATTGAATGCGGAAAACCGCAGGCTCGCAGTCTGCCCCACATAGAGCTGGTCGATATCCTGTGGCGAAATCTTGGCTTCCACCGTGAGCAAGTCGGCTTCTGGCACGATCAACATGACCGGATCCGCCGGACCCACCACGCCGCCGATCGTGTGTGCGCTGAGCTGGTGGACGACGCCGTTTTGCGGAGCGCGGATGTCTACGCGTTTCAGCTGATCCTCAGCCGTCACCTTGCGCTCGATAAACTCCCCGATCTTGCCGTCGATTTCACGCAATTCCTTTGCGACTTCGCTGCTCAAATCCTGGTCAATCTGAATGATCTGAAGTTCGATTTCAGAAATCTTGCCACGAACTTGCGCGCTGGAGGCCATCGACTGGGCGAGTTCGCCCTTCAGTCGGGCCGCCTCGCGCTCCAAGACCGTAAGCCTGTTGATCTGGATAAGATTTTTCTCCCAAAGCACCCGCACGCCGGTCAATTCGCGCTGGATCAGCTCGATTTCTTCCGCCTTGGCCTGCTGAAGAGCCGCATAGCCGCGATCCTCATCGTCCAGCTGTGCGATCCGCTGGCGAAGCTGGGCTTTCTGGCCTTGGCGCGCGGCGCGCCGCAGATTGAACAGTCTGGTTTCGCTTTCCAGTGCGGAGGCAAGCTCCGGCGACGGCGGGGTGTCGGGCGGGTCCTGCGGAACTACGATGCGTTCGGCGCCATCGCGTTCGCTGGCAAGCCGTGCCTTTCGGGCCCGCATCTCGTCGAGGCCCTTGGTGTAGATCGCCAGACCTGCGCGCAAGACGGTTTCGTCGAGCCGCAGCAGCGTGTCTCCCATACGGACGTGGTCGCCCTCGCGAACCAGCAACTCGCCGACAATTCCGCCCGTGAGGTGCTGAACCTTCTTGACATTGGAGTCGACGACGACTGATCCAGCGGCGGTGATTGCCCCGGAAAGTTCGGTAGTGGCGGCCCAACCGCCGATCCCGGCCGTCAACACCACCGCAATCACTGTTCCTCCGATCAGATGATTGCGCAGGGTACGGTCTTCGCCGCCTGAAAGAATGCTTTTCATGTTGATGTCGCGGTTTGAGGAACGACTTTGAACGGACCCGGCAGCGCGGGGTCTCGCCGGGCCGCCATTGAAAGCACCTCTTCTTTAGGCCCGAAGGCGTGCTGTCTGCCATTTTGCATCGACATCACGAAATCCACCGCGGCGAGGGCGTTCGATCGGTGTGCGACGATTACGACGATGCCTCCTCGGGCGCGAACTCCGAGTATTGCCCGGGTGAGGGCCTCTTCACCTTCTGCATCCAGATTGGAATTGGGCTCGTCAAGCACGATCAGGAACGGATCTCCGTAGAGTGTCCGGGCAAGCGCCAGACGCTGCTTCTGACCGGCTGAGAGCAATGTGCCCTGTTCGCCGATTTGCGTGTTGTATCCATCCGGCAGGCTAACGATGAGATGATGGATGCCAGCCGCATTCGCCGCGGCGAGTATGGAATCCATCGAGGGTTCGTTGGCAAATCGGGCGATATTGTCGGCGATCGAGCCCTCAAACAGCTCGACGTCCTGCGGCAGGTACCCGATGTGGTTCCCAAGGGCTTCAGCAGGCCATTGGTCCAGCGACGCCCCGTCGAGCCGGACAACACCGCGCGACGGAAGCCATGCTCCGACAAGCGCGCGGACCAGCGACGATTTTCCCGATCCGCTGGCGCCGACAATTCCGAGCGCGCTGCCTGCTTTCAGGAAAAAATTGACATCGGCAACAAGGAGTTTTTCGGATTCGGGCGCGGTGACGGAGACCTTCTCGACAAGGAGGGTGCGGGTCGGTGCCGGCATAGGCAACCGAGCCGCGGGCGCTGGCAACAACGATAGCAGCTTCTCAAGGCGCTGCCAGCTCTGGCGGGCCGCAATGAAGTTTTTCCAATTACCGATTGCCAAATCCACGGGAGCAAGTGCGCGGCCGGTCAGAATCGAGCTGGCGATGATGATGCCGCCCGAAGCTTCCTGGTGGATGACGAGATAGGCGCCCACGCCGAGGACAGCGGATTGCAGCATCATGCGCAGGATGCGCCCGGTAACGCCGAAACCTCCCGATATGTCACTGGCCGTCTTCTGCTGCTCGCGATAGGCGACCCCGAGCTGGCGCCATCGCACCAGAAGACGCGCCGACATCCCCATTGAGACCAGAACCTCTGCATTCCGCCGGCTGGCGTCCGCCATCCTGTTGCGGGTCGCCGCAAGGTTCGATGCCTTCAGCACTGATCGTCGGGACAGGCGATCGGTGAGGAGCGTCAGAATCACCAGCAAGAGTGCGCCACCGAGCGCGGTGCAGCCGATCAGCGGATGAAAGGCAAAGCAGATGGCAAGATAGAACGGCAGCCAAGGCAGATCGAACAAGGCCGCCGGGCCGGAGCCGGACAGAACGGAGCGAATCGTGTCGAGGTCGCGGATCGGCTGCAGTCCGTCACCGCTGCCGCGCGTCCGCAGTGGCAGGCGCACCACAAGATCATAAACACGCTCGCTCAGGCGCCAGTCGATCTGGTTGCCGATGCGAACCAGCATACGTCCGCGGATGAGTTCCAGGATGCCCTGGAAGGTGAAAAGAAGCGCGGTAATGACAGCCAGACCGACGAGTGTCGGAACGCTTCGGCTTGGCAACACACGGTCGTAGACCTCCAGCATGAAAAGCGAACCGGTCAGGCCCAGCAGATTTATCAGTCCGCTGAAAAGAGCAATGCCGATCAGGGCGGAGCGGCACGTGGCCAGCGCCGCGCGCAGCTCGGATCCCGCGAGGTTCGTTGCGGGCGGATGGTTCGTCTGCGACGCTTCTGGCACGTGGGTCACTCGGCTGATGGGTGGCGGTTGTGGCGGTGGGGGATCGGGGTATTCTCTTCTTCGTACAGGGCCCAGTGTCGCCACTGACTCTCCAACGCAGAAAAACACCGAAGGTGCTGGCCAGAAACCAGCACCTTCGACGCATCAATCGTTGGGAGGATCGGCGGAGCGGGCGCTCCACCGATCATGATTTGGCGTCACACGAGGTACTGATGGATCAGCTGAAGCTGACCGCCTTCGACCTGTTCGCCGCCGACAGAGAGGTGGACCTGGGTATCGATCAGATAGACGTTCTCGCCGGCATTGCCGAGGATGTGCGAGACGTCGATCACGCCGGAAGCTTCCTCATCCTGGGTGAGGAAGTTCGATCCTCCCGTCAGGAAGCGGCTCGCATCATGCTGGGCGAGCTGCGTCAGCGCGTCCGTCGCCGGATCGTATTGCCAGACCTTGCCCAAATGAGCGTTGTTGCCGACGTCTTCGCAGAGGGTAACCCGGCCATGAGAATCGACGCTGATGTTGTCAAACATCTGTTGCCCCTCGGTGCCGTTGAGCAGAAGTTTGATCGTGCCGCCCAGGGCCGGATTCCTAGCGTCGTTGAAATCTGCCGCCCAGAGCCGGCTCGGTGCATTGAAGGCGTCGGTCGTGACGAAGTAGAAGCGGTTGGGATTGAGTGTATCCCATGCCCCGTCTTCCGGCCGCAGGAACGAGGTCACGCCCGCAGCCTCGCTCGCCGCATCGATCTGAGCGCCGGTCATGCCGCTTACATCACCGAGATCAAGCATGGTGAAGGTGGATTTTTCGTCGGTACCGAGCGGGGAGGCAGTATTGGGCTCGTTGTTGTTCGTCGCACCTTCCAGTTCGGTTAAGTGAATGCCGAACAGATGGCCGCCGGTCAGACCCGCCTGGTCGATGGCATTGCCGGTCGCCTTCTTGTCACCGGCATAGAAGTAAACTTGGCCGTTCTGTCCGTCGTCCATCATGGCGACCACGGTCTTGTCGCCAGTGTGGGAGTTGGCAACCAGATTTTCGTAGGCCATGTTGCCGAGCCAGGCGAGTTCGTAGCTGTTACCGTCCTGTGCGCCGCCCGCAATGTGAGCCATCGCCCTGCCTTCGACGCCGGTTTCCTCGCCGTTGAGGAAAAGTCGTCCGCCGTTGAATCCGAGGCCGGTGCTCGCGTTGTAGAACGCGCTTTGATCGGCGAGATCGGCGGAACAGAACCGGCTGAACGAAATCGGGTTGTTGCCGGCAGTGTGGTCGACATAGTTATGAGTCGTGGTGTCGTAAAGCCAGACGTCGTGCATGAGGTCCTTGCCCGAAACCGCCTGCAGCGTTGTCTTGTCGAACACCCACTCCGAGACGAATGCGCCGTTGCCGCCATGCGCCCGCGCGACGCCCAAGCCTGCGTTGATCTCCTGATTCATCAGGACGGTGAAGGTTCCGTCGCCGTTGTCGAACGCGCCGAGACCGTCAGGGATGCCGACCATCTTGTAGCCGTTAACGCTGTCGCCGGCGGTCAGCAGCGATTCGACGTAGACATGGGAGTCGCTGCTGACGAGATAGGGGGTCTGTGAACTCGAGGGACCCTTGACTTCATTCGCGATAACGAACTGCTCGGCGTGAAGGTTGCCGATCCGGGTATCCTCGATGACGATCTTGTCGCCGCCGCCGAAATCGATCTGAACGTCGTGACCGACCTGCCGGGCTGAGCTTATCAGCGCCTGAAACGATGCAATATGGAAATCACGAATATCGATGCGGTCGCCCGCGCTGAGATGTTCGATGGTGTCGACGCCCATGCCGTGGCGGAAAAGGAACTTGTCATTGCCTTCGCCGCCGTCGAGGCTGTCGCGGCCGGCGCCCCCGAGCAGCAGATCCCGTCCCGGGCCGCCGAACAGGTCGTCATTGCCGTCGCCGCCAATCAGGGCGTCGTTACCCTTTTCGCCGAACAGCCTGTCGTTACCCTTTCCGCCGTCGATCAGATCGTTGCCGCGACCACCATAGACGGTATCATTGCCGAGACCCGCGAAAATGGCGTCGTTGCCACGAAAGCCAAAGATCGTTTCGCTGTGGTCCGTTCCGAAAATGGTATCATCACCGTTGGTACCGAAGGCTTTCTTGCCAAACGGACCCACATGGTGATGCCGCATTTCGTGGTGGTCGTGATGTTCTGACATTCTCTGGCGCTCCTGCTGGATAATGGTCGCAACAGGGTCCGTTAACCAAATCGCCATGACATCCGCGCGACGGCGCCGTGAACGACCTGGTTCGTCGCGATGCGACCAAACGTCCTACCCGGTGCTTGTGGAAATCCTGGACGTCACCGCAATTTCGTTCGCGGCATGGGCCACGCCGATCGAGGGCCCCTGGAAATCACCCTCTGCTGCGACCACTGGCGCGGACGGGGTCGCTGGCCTATCGTCGGTCCCATGCGATTGAAATCATCCATATGGGTGGCGGCTTATCTGCGCCGTTGCCAGACCGAGGGAATCTTCGGCGCCGTGCGCAAGCGAGGCGCGGAGGAGGCGGGGGCGGTGTTCGTCAAGGTGGCGACGCTCGACGGCAATGCCATGCTGTACGCGCCTGCGCCGCAGACGGTTTACGACGAGAGCCGGCCGAGCGAACGCTTTTTTACGTCCGCATCGCCGCAGCCGGTGCCGGAGCAGGTGGTCGAGGAACGTCTCGCCAAGGAAATCCGGTTCGATCCGGATGTCTGGATCGTCGAGACCGAGGACCGGGCCGGGCGGCATTTTCTGGATCTGGCGAAGGCCTAGAAGCGTTTTCGAGCGAAGTGGGCAGCGGTTCGCGTGAAGAAAACGCGTCAAAAAAGGGACAGCTAGCGCTTCGTTCCATCGGTTCCGGTATGTATCGCCGGCGCGTTGCCGGGCTGCACGGCGGGACGCGTCTGTGGCGCAGCGGCGCGGACGCGGTTGCGTTCGTCGTCGTACAGCGCGGGACGGTATTTGGCGCGGGAGACCGCCATGGTCGAGCCGCGCCATGCCGACAGCATCACCAGCGCGGATCGTTCGGAGAGCCGGTCATAGAGCCGTGACAACCGGTAGACGTTCTGCACGGACGAGCCGAACTCGGGATTGAGGAACATCAATATTCGCTGGAACGCAGCACTCGGCATGTCGAGCGCGCGCGCGGCGCAGGCCAGCGGCTCGCCGCCGGGATCGTTGACCACCTGGGTCGCGATCCGCGTCGGCAGGATCAGTGCGTCACCGATTTCGAGCGCAAAGCTTTCGGCATCCTCGGCATAGGCAGCCATCTCCAGAATATGGAGGGCGCGGGCGGCGCGGGCGGGGGGAATCCGCGCCGAAGCCTTCAGCGGCGTTTCGGAAAGATTATGCAGGATCAGCGCGCGCTCGCTGCTGTTGGCGGCGAAGAACATGTCGCTGATTTCGGCGGCATCGTTCGGCCGCATCGACAGGTTGGAGGCCATCCGCAATTGCGCCTCGGTCGGCGCCTTCGGTGCCGGCGCTTCCGGCGGCGTCGCCGCGGCCATCGCAGGCGCGACCGGCATGGTTGGTCTGGGGGGCGACCGCCGCAGGCCGAGCTTGTCCATGATTTCGGCGGGCGTCGCCGGATAGACCGCGAGCCGCGCACGCACGGCGGCGCGCGTCGCGTCGTCGACCTGATCGATCAAACGGGAAGTCAGTTCGACGAACTGGCGCTCCTCGTCGGCGGAATGGGCGCTCGCCTGTACATAGAGGTCGGTCAGCACGCGCAGCAAAGTCGGGCGAATATCGACGCCCTCGCGACGGGAGAGTGTCATCAGCCCGTCGAAACCGGGAAATAATGGAGCTGCGGTCATGGCTGCTGTACGCGACTTCGGTAATCCGTCTCGTCAGCCTATCCGGAGCGCTTTAAGAGTCGGTTAAGGAAAACAACCCGTGAAGACACGGGGTGGTCTTTGTGGGGTGTCGGATAGGCCACAGCCGCCTTACCCGTAGCTTACCCGGCCCGGAGATTAAGATGCCGTTAACCACGTCCTGTTCTTAATGATGGCATGTCGCCGGCCAAATCATGTCCGTGCGGCAACCAGAGAGAACGAACATGGGTACCATCATTGAATTCCCGGCAGATGCGGCTTCGCGACGGCCGGGCTCAAGCATGGATGGCGCTCCGCGCGATGGCCTGGGAACCGTACTGATCCTTCCCGTTGTCCGGATCGAACGCGCCGCCGACGAGACCGGCGACGGGCGCGGACCGGAAGAAGGTACAGCCCCCGGACGCCGTCGCCGTCGGCGCCCCTGACAACGGACGTTTGAAAATGCCGGAGATGTGCCTTCCGATCCGGATCACCGGGATTCGGTCACTACCGGCTCTCCTGCTGCTTGTGGCGAGTACCGCCCTTGGCGGCTGCAGCGGCGGCGATTTCGGCCGTACCCGCGGCGATTTCCGCAACGACGACATGCATCGCTGGCTCGGCGCCGAGGCGACCGGAAGCGTCGGCCTGACGGCGTCACAGTTCCAGCTCACCGAAAACGAGCGTCAGCTCCGCGATCTCGCTTATCCCCTGATCGAGCCGCCGCATTCGCGGCCCGCCTGGAAGAGCGTGTTCGGCGATTACCAGCCGCTGCCCTCGCCATGGCGCCAGAAGGTCGTGTTCGACCGCACCACCTACGGCCGCGCCCTGATCGACGAACCGCACCGCTCGCACACCTCGCGCTACCAGCAACTGATCGAGGACGTTCGCAACGACATCGTCAGGTTCGAACCGTTCTTTGCCTCCGCCGCGCGCGTCATCGAACTCGACCGCAAGCGCAATGCCAGCCTGAAAATGGTGTCGGAACTGTCGCCGCGCGAACAGGCCGATGCGGTCGCCCGCATGGAAGAGAACACGCTGATCCTGCAATGGGTCCAGCAATGCCTCGAGCGGCGGATCTCGTCCTATCGCTGGGCGCTGGAGCGGCTGGTGATCCAGACACCGGACAATATCGCGGCCGACGCAGACCGCCTGATCGGCGAACTCGCGGCGCAAACCGCCAATCCGCCGCTCGCAGCCCAGCCCGTGATCGGGCGCGCGGTGACGGTGAAGGGCTGATCGCCTCGGATATCCCGAGAGGTTCGCGCTAGCGCTTGCCGGATGGCGCCTTTGCAGCAGGCGGCGGCGGATCGGGCTGCTTGGGCGGCGGCGGTGCGTCGACCTGCACGGCGCACCTCGATGCCGCGAGAGAGGCCTGCGCCTGCGGCATCAGGCCGGGCTCCGGCGCCAGCGCCTTCAGCAGGATCAGGCCCTTTTCGGTCGGGGAGTCGATGATCAGCCGGTCGGCGGCGGTGACTTCCTCGTCCTCGGGCAATGCGTTGTGCTGCGTCTCCGTCATCAGGTCGAGCTCGATGACCTTGCGGCCGGCCGAGCGGTCGTTGATGGCGTAATAGGCAACCTCGTTGCGGGTGTAGAACGACACCGAGGTATAGGCCTGGCTGACCGGCACCGTCAGCTTGATCGGTCCGCCCGACAGATCGTAGCGGCAGATCGCCATCGCGAAGGCCGGGTCCATGAACGGCAGCGGTGAATTGGCGGGATCGGCAAGCGGCAACTGCGTCACGGTATTTTCTCTTGTCGTCGGCGTCAGCCGCGAATAGGCGTCCTGCGAGGCGATCCGCGGCAGCGCCAGTACGCTGACCAGATGCACCACGCCGCCAAGCAGCACGCCCGCGATGATCGTGAACAGCAGGCGGATCATGGGCAACCCACCGTGGTGATGGAGGGCATCGGTGCGTCACGCTGCGTCCGCGTCGCGACGCCGACCGGTGTATCGTAGAGCCGCAGCATCAGCGCGTAACGCTCGATCCCGCCGGTGGGCAGCCAGTTGCCGGCGCGCGAGCGCGCCGCGACGCGAATTTCGAACGCGCCGTCGGAGCCGCGGATGATTTCCTGGCTGGTGAAGCCGTAGCGCTGCAGCGAATTGCCGACCAGATGGCCCTTGCGGTCGAACAGCGTCAGCGTCCAGAACCGCGCCGCCGGCGTCACGCCGCTGACGACGACGTCGCAGCGACCGTCGAGCGGCCTCTTCTTGTCGTCCGTGATGGCCGAGAAGGCAATGCCGTCTCCGGTGCCGATCGGCAATTCGCCGCTGCGGGCAATCGAGGCGCGCGAATAGGGATCGACATCGGCGGTGCCGTTCTTCGGCCGTGCCGTCCAGGCGCCGATCTTGAGTGTGCCCAGATCGGTGCCGCGCGTCGCCGTCATGTAGGTCGAGCCGAGACCGACGACGGTGGCAAGGATCAGCGCCAGCAAGGTGATGAAGATCAGCCGCACGGGTCAGTTCTTCCGCGGCGGCGGAGCCTGGTCGCCCGCTGCGGCGACATAGTTCTCCGGGAAGGCCAACGCGCTGGAAGATGCCGGCCTGGTCGGCGAGGGCGGTTCGTTGGCCGATGTCTTGCCCGCGGCCTTGCCGGCCTCGTCGAGCAGCTTTTCCACGCGCACCAGAATATCCGCGCCGCGCCGGGTCAGGACCGGCGGCGGTCCCGGCTTGGTTTCCAGCACCCGCGGCGGCGCGCCACTGGCCGCGACGTTGGCGGCAACGGGGGCGGGCGGCAATTTCGTGCCCATGCCGATACCTGCGATTTCCTTCACCTCGACGCCCTGATGCGCGATCACCATGATGTCGTGCCAGGTCTGCGCCGGCAGCGAGCCGCCGGTCATGCGGTTGGTCGGCGAGTAGTCGTCGTTGCCGTACCACACCGCGCAGGTGAAGTTGCCGGTGTAGCCGACGAACCAGGCGTCGCGATAGGCGTTGGTGGTGCCGGTCTTGCCGGCGGTCGGAATGCCATCGAGTGCGGCGCGCCGCGCGGTGCCTTCGCTGACGACGTGGCTCATCATGCCGGCCATATCGGACGCAACCGAGGCCGGGATCGCCTGCAGCGGCTTCCTGCCGTCGCGGTCGAAGCGCCAAACGAGATCGCCGGCGCCGGTGCGCACTTCCAGCACGGCGTGCGGCTTGACCGACTTGCCCTTGTTCGGGAAGGTCGCATAGGCGACCGCGTGTTCGAGCACGGTGACTTCGTCGGAGCCGATCGGCATCGACGGCGTATCCGGCAGCGGCGCCGTGAGACCGAAGCGGCGCGCCACTTCTGTGATCTTGACGCGGCCGGCCTTGGCCGGGTTCGGTGACTTGCCGCCGAGTGCAATCGACAGCTTGACCGGCACGACGTTGATCGAGCGGGTGATCGCCTGCGTCAGCGTCACCGAGCCGGAATAGGAGTGGCCATAGTTCTGCGGGCACCAGTTGCCGATGCAGACCGGGCCGTCGACCACGATCGAGGTCGGCTTGAAGCCGTTCAGGAGGGCGGTGGTGTAGACATAGGGTTTGAACGACGAACCGGGCTGCCGGTAGGCGTCAACAGCGCGGTTGAACTGGCTGGCGCCATAGTCGCGTCCGCCGACCATGGCGCGGACGCCGCCGTCGAGATCGCCGACGACGGTTGCGGCTTGCGTCGCATGATAGTCGCGGCCGAACTGGCGCAACTGGTTTTCGATCGCCTCTTCGGCGGCGTGCTGCACGTTCATGTCGATTGCAGTGCGGACCACGAACACGCGCTCGGTATAGGATTTCGGAAAGGTGTCGACCAGCTTGCGCATCTCGTCGAAGGCGTAGTCGAGATAGTAGTTCGGCGACGCCTCGTCGCGGCGGTCGACGGCGACGGCCGGATTGCGCCGCGCACCGAACACCTGGCCTTCGGTCATGAACCCGGCATCGACGAGGTTGTCGAGTACGACGTTGGCGCGGGCGCGCGCGGCGGGCAGGTTGATGTGCGGGGCGTATTTGGTCGGGGCCTTGAACAGGCCGGCCAGCATCGCCGATTCCGCCAGATTAACGTCGCGCGCCGACTTGTTGAAGTAGAAATGCGCCGCGCCGTCGACGCCGAAGGTGCCGCCGCCCATATAGGCGCGGTCGAGATAGAGTTTCAGAATTTCGTTCTTGGTCAGGCGCGTTTCCAGCCAGACCGCGAGGAAGGCTTCCTTGACCTTGCGCTCGATGGTGCGCTCGTTGTTGAGGAACAGGTTCTTCGCCAGCTGCTGGGTGATCGACGAACCGCCCTGGCGCACGCCGCCGGCCTGCGCGTTGGTGACGAGGGCGCGCGCGGTGCCGGCGATGTCGATGCCGAAGTGGTCGTAGAAGCGGCGGTCTTCGGTCGCCAGCGTCGCCTTGATCAGGTTGTCCGGAAAATCTTCCAGCGGAATCGAGTCGTTGTGCTTGATGCCGCGGCTGCCGATCGGATTGCCATAGCGGTCGAGGAACGACACCGCGAGATCGGATTTCTTCAGCCAGTCGTCATCGGCGGTTTCGCGAAACGCCGGGATCGCCAGCGCCAGCATCAGGATCAATCCGCCGAGGCCGATGGTGGCGGCTTCCGACAACGGTTCGATGAAGACCCAGCGCTTCCAGCGGCCGACATAGAAGCGGTCCATGAAGGTGGAATAGCGCTCGTAGAGTTCGCGCAGGCCCTTGCCCGACGAGAACAGGGTCGAGTCGATACGCGCATCCAGATCCAGAAAGAAGTTCCGGATCTTCTGCTTCCATTTCGGAGGTACGATCTGGCGCACCGGGACCCTTCGAAAACGCATCCGCACCCGGCCGGGCGCTGTCGAGACGTCATGCTTCGATGTTGCGGCAAACCCAAGGCGCTTTTACGGCTCACGATGCGCTTTGGGGACTCGCGGCTGTTCTATCCGAGCGGGGGCCATAAACCAATGCTCTCGCTCGGCATTTTGATGGTCAGGACTAAGGCTACCCACGCCTTTTATAGGGGTCCGCGCCGCCCCGCTTGCACCCGGGGTGGCGTACCCCCTAGAAGGCTGCAACCGAACTGATCCGGAAAACCCCTGATTTCATGACCGCAGCGCCCAAGCCGCCCTCAGGCCAGGAGGGATTCTTTTGGAAAACCAAGACGTTGGAGGAGATGTCCAACGCCGAATGGGAAAGCCTGTGCGACGGCTGCGCGCGCTGCTGCCTGGAAAAGCTCGAGGACGAGGATACCGGCAAGATCTATTTCACCCATGTTTCCTGCAAGCTGCTGGATTCCGGGCTATGCGCCTGCAAGGACTACAAGAACCGTTCCGACAAGGTTCCCGACTGCGTCCGCCTGACGCCGGAAAACGTCCGCACCCTGAACTGGCTGCCGCCGAGCTGCGGCTACAAGCTGGTCGCCGAGGGCCGCGATTTGTACTGGTGGCATCCGCTGATTTCGGGCGACCCAAATACCGTGCACGAGGCCGGCGTTTCCGTGCGCGGCCGGGTGCAGGGCACCGAGAACGAGATCGCCGATGAGGATCTCGAGGATCACATCGTGCAATGGCCGGCGCTGCTGCCGAAGCGGGCGAAGCTGAAGAAGCGGCCGAAGGCTTGAACGTAAAGGCCCGAGCGTAAGGGCTTGAACGGAGAGCGCTCCGGACCCGCTGATCGATCACATAACCGCGAAGATGCCTTTGGCGGGATGCACCCATGCGCAGGGGGTGCTGCCTGACGGGTGATTTCTCCCGTAAACAAAGCTCGAAATGGCGATTCCACCACGGCTGTTAGAGCCGCGTAGAAAAATATTACATCCGATATGAACAAGTTGGAACGGCAGGGCCCTGCCGAGCAGACGACATTGCCCGACGATTTGGCCCAGGAGCTCTCGCACATCACGACCGAGGTGATCGAGGTCTCTGATGCGCCGTCGCTGGCGCCGCGTGCGCCGCTGACGCCGGACGAGGTCCGCACCATCCTGATGAGCCTGCTGCTGACGATGTTCCTGGCCGCGCTCGACCAGACCATCGTTGCGACCGCGCTGCCGACGATCGGCCGCCAGTTCAACGACGTCAGCAATCTGTCTTGGGTGATCACGGCATATCTTCTGGCCTCGACCGCTGTGGCGCCGGTGTTCGGCACCTTGAGCGACATCTACGGCCGCCGCGCCATGATCACGGTTTCGCTCAGCCTGTTCACGGTGGGCTCGATCCTGTGCGCGGTGGCGCCCAACATGCCGGTCTTGATCCTCGCGCGCGGACTGCAGGGGCTCGGCGGCGGCGGCATCATGCCTGTCGTGCAGACCGTGATTTCCGACGTGGTCTCGCCGCGCGAGCGCGGCCAGTACCAGGCGTATTTCTCCGGCGTGTGGCTGGCAGCCGGACTGCTTGGGCCGGTGCTGGGCGGCGTGTTCGCCGAACATCTGCACTGGTCGATGATCTTCTGGATCAACGTGCCGCTGGCGCTCGGCGCGCTGGCGCTGATGCTGCCGAAGATGGCCAAGATCCCGGTGTTCCACCGTAAGCGCAAGGTCGACTGGCTCGGCGGCGTCCTGTTGATGAGCTCCGCCGTCGTGGTCATGCTGGTGCTGACTTGGGGCGGCAACCGCTATCTCTGGCTCTCGCCGGTGATCCTCTCGATGCTCGGCGCGTCGATCGCGCTTGCATTCGCCTTTGTCTGGTATGCGAACAGGGCCGAGGAGCCGTTCCTGCCGCTGTCGTTGATGCGCGGCCCGATCGCGCCTTACGCGATGACCGCCGGCGGCTGCGGGCTCGGTGCCATTACCGGGCTTACCGTTCACCTGCCGCTCTATTACGAGGTGGTCTACCACCTCAGTGCCAGCGAGGCGGGCCTCGCGCTGATTCCGATTGCCGCGATCTCGACCTGCGGGGCGGCGATCGCGGGCAAGACCATGTCGCGCGCCAAGCACTACAAGCGCGTCGCCGTCGTCGGAACCTCGATGGCGGCGGTTTTCGGGGTGGTGTTGACGGCGACGACGCTGCCGCTGTGGGGCTTCCTGGTCGTGCTGGCGCTGTTTGCGCTCGGTCTCGGCACCACCTTTCCGGTCAGCGTGGTGTCGCTGCAAAATTCAGTGGCGCGTGCGCAGATCGGCACCGTGACCGGTGCGATGAACTTCTTCCGCTCGCTGATGTCCTCGT
>JAIEPP010000258.1 GCA_019748335.1 Xanthobacteraceae bacterium | reverse complement strand
CAACTGGCCGCGCGGCTCACGGCCACCGGCGCCAACGATTTCCGAGAACCGTGTCCTCGAGCGCAGGGGATAGGCGAGGCGCCCGGCCTCTACGTAAGTACCGCTGCCGCGCTCGGCACGCACCAGCCCGCGTTCGGCCAGCGTCGCAAGTGCACGCCGCACGGTATGGCGGTTGACCCGATAGGTCTCGGCGATCTCCATCTCGCCCGGCAGCTTTTCGCCCGCGGCAAAACGGCCGTCGGCGATGCCGCGCTCAATGCCGTCGGCAACCTGCCGCCACAGGGCCACGCCGGAGGCGGTGTCCTGCATGCTCATGGTGCGAAATGAATCATCTGGAAAAATTACCTTGTTGTCACGAAACGGTCATGGCATTCCCTTATCGAGTTGTCTAGTATCATAGACAACTTGATTCCGGCAAGGCCGATATGATGGCAAGCGACGAAAGTCAGAGCAACGAGAGCGCCGGGCAGGCGCGACGCAAGGCCGCGATGGCGGTGCTGGCGCATTCCGAAGCGGCCGAGATATCGGGGCGGCTCGGGACCATCGCGTTGCCCGCGCACGAGAATTTGCGCGAGCCGGAGAATGGCCTCGTGATGGTGCGTGGCCGGGTCGGCGGCGACGGGGCTCCGTTCAATCTCGGCGAAGCGACGGTATCGCGCGCCGCAGTGCGGCTTTCGACCGGCGAAGTCGGCTTCGGCTACACGCTCGGCCGCGACCGGCAGAAGGCACAGATGATCGCGCTGTGCGACGCCATGGTGCAGTCGGATCAATTCGCCGACCTCGTGGAGGCCAAGGTTGTCGCGCCGCTGCGCGCGGCTGTCATCGCAGGCCGGAACCGGAAAGCCGCCGAGACCGCGGCGACGCGGGTCGATTTCTACACGCTGGTGCGCGGGGAAGGCTGAGACATGACAACGGTTGCCGAACTGCCCGCAGGATTTGCCGACAAGGTGTTGTCGGCACAGTCGACCTTCCGCTCGGTGATGGATGCGATGGCGCGTCCCGGCAGCGTCCAGCACATCGTCGCTGCCGCCGGTACCCCCGCCGCGATGATGCGCGGCAGCGCTGCGGTCGCGCTGACGCTGTTCGATCACGATACGCCGATCTGGCTGGATCCTGCGATGTCGGAAACCTCGGATGTTTCCAAATGGCTCAAGTTCCACACCAGCGCGCCTGTGATTGCAGACCCGTCGATCGCGAGCTTCGCGCTGATCGGCGATCCCAAAAACCTTGACGCGCTCGATCGCTTCGCGTTCGGCAGCAACGAATATCCGGATCGTTCGACCACGCTGATCCTGCAGGTCGAAAGCCTGACGCGCGGCCCGGCCCTTGAATTGCGGGGCCCCGGCATCGACGGGGCAGTGACGCTGCGGGCATCGATCGAGCCGCGGGACCTGTTCGAGCGGCTCGCCGTCAATGTTGCGCTGTTCCCGCGCGGGATCGATGTCGTGCTGGTTCATGACGACGCCATTGTCGCGATACCGCGCACGACGCGGCTGGTCGCCAAAGGTGAGTGAGGGAGACCAAGTATGTATGTAGCCGTCAAGGGCGGCGAGCGCGCCATCGAAAACGCCCATCGCCTGCTGGCGCATGAGCGTCGTGGCGATCGTGACGTTCCCGAACTGTCGCTGGATCAGATCTCCGGGCAGCTCTCGCTCGGCGTCGATCGCGTCATGACCGAAGGTTCGCTGTACGACCGTGAACTCGCGGCCCTCGCGATGAAGCAAGCACGCGGCGACATGATCGAGGCGATCTTTCTGGTGCGCGCCTTCCGCGCCACCTTGCCGCGCTTCGGTGCGACCGATCCGGTCGATACCGGCCACATGCAGGTGCGGCGCCGGATATCCTCGACGTTCAAGGACATTCCGGGCGGGCAAATCCTCGGGCCCACCTTCGATTACACCCATCGCCTGCTCGATCCGCAGCTCGCGGAAGGGTTTTCGCCCGAGCGGCCTGCGACCGGCGAGGCCTCCATAGCGGCGATGCCGCGGGTGACCGACATTCTCGGTCGCGACGGGCTGATCGAGACATCGCCGGAAGCGGATGCCGATACGCCCGTCGGCGATCTCACGCGCGAACCGCTGAGTTTTCCGGCCGATCGCGATCTGCGTTTGCAAAATCTGGCGCGGGCCGACGAAGGTTTCCTGCTGGCGCTGGGTTATTCGACGCAGCGCGGCTACGGCCGCACCCATCCCTTCGCCGGCGAAATTCGCTTCGGCGAGGTCGAGGTCGAGTTCATGGCCGAGGATGCGGGCTTCGCCGTGCCGCTCGGTTCGATCGCGATGACCGAATGCCAGATGGTCAACCAGTTCAAGGGTTCGGCCACAGAGGCGCCGTGCTTCACGCGCGGCTACGGCCTGGCGTTCGGGCAGAGCGAGCGCAAGACCATGTCGATGGCGCTGGTGGATCGTTCCCTGCGCGCCCGTGAACTCGGTGAGGAAGTGGTAGCAGCAGCCCAGGACGAGGAATTCGTGATGTCGCATTCCGACAATGTGCAGGCGACCGGCTTCGTCGAGCATTTGAAGCTGCCGCATTATGTCGACTTTCAGTCCGAACTCGGCCTGTTGCGCAAACTGCGCAAGGAGTTTGCCGAGGCGAACGAGGCCTCGCCGATGCAGGAGGCCGCGGAATGAACGCGCCGACATACAATTTCGCCTATCTCGACGAGCAGACCAAGCGGATGATCCGCCGCGCGATCCTGAAGGCGATCGCGATCCCTGGCTATCAGGTGCCGTTCGCCAGCCGCGAAATGCCGATGCCCTATGGCTGGGGCACCGGCGGCGTGCAGGTGACGGCCGCGATCCTCGGACCGGACGACGTGCTGAAGGTGATCGATCAGGGTTCCGACGACACCACCAATGCGATCTCGATTCGAAAGTTCTTCGGCAAGACCGCCGGCGTCGCCACCACCACCGCGACGGCAGATGCCACCGTGATCCAGACCCGGCACCGGATTCCCGAGGCGCCACTGCATAGTGGCCAGGTGCTGGTCTACCAGGTGCCGATCCCGGAACCGCTGCGCTTCCTGGAGCCGCGCGAGACCGAGACCCGGCGCATGCATGCGCTCGGCGAATACGGCCTGATGCATGTCAAGCTGTACGAGGACATCGCGCGCTTCGGCCATATCGCGACCGCCTATGCCTATCCGGTCAAGGTCAACGCGCGTTATGTGATGGACCCGTCGCCGACGCCGAAATTCGACAATCCGAAGATGGACAATTGTCCGGCGTTGCAACTGTTCGGCGCCGGTCGCGAGAAACGCATCTATGCGATCCCGCCGCATACCGAGGTGGTATCGCTCGACTTCGAGGACCATCCGTTTACGCGCTACCGCTTCGACGCGCCCTGCGCGCTCTGCGCCGCCGCCGATTCGTACCTCGACGAAATCGTCACCGACGACAAGGGCAGCCGGATGTTCGTCTGCTCCGACACGGACTACTGCGAGTCGCGCCAGCTGGCCGGCCATCGCGGCAGCGAGAGCGCGGCCCCCCACAAGGAGAGGGCGCATGGTTGAGTCCAAAACGGTCGCGCCGGACGACCAGCCGCTGCTGGTCGCTGACAACCTCGGCAAGAACTACGGCCGTCTGGTCGCCTGCCGTGACGTTTCCTTCTCGCTCTATCCGGGCGAAGTGTTGGCCATCGTCGGCGAGTCCGGGTCGGGCAAGTCCACGCTGCTGCAACTGCTGTCGGCACAGCTTGCGGCGAGTGCCGGGCGGGTAAGCTACCGGATGCGCGACGGCGTGCTGCGCGATCTGGCTGAGCTCGGCGAAGCCGAGCGCCGTTTCCTGTTCCGGACCGACTGGGGCTATGTGCATCAGGATCCCGCGCAGGGCCTGCGGATGGCGGTCTCGGCCGGCGCCAATGTCGGCGAACGGTTGATGGCTGTGGGGTGGAATCACTACGGCCGCATCCGCGATACCGCTTCGTCCTGGCTGGAGCGGGTCGAGATCGATACCGGGCGCATCGACGATGCGCCGCGCACCTATTCGGGCGGCATGCGGCAGCGGTTGCAGATCGCGCGCAATCTCGTTACCGAACCGAGGCTGGTGTTCATGGATGAGCCGACCGGCGGGCTCGATGTTTCAGTGCAGGCGCGCCTGCTCGACCTGATGCGCAATCTCGTCAGCGAGCTCGGGCTTGCCGCCATCGTCGTCACCCATGACCTCGCCGTGGCCCGGCTGTTGTCGCACCGCGTGATGGTGATGAAGGGCGGCCGTGTGATCGAAACCGGGTTGACCGATCAGGTGCTCGACGATCCCCGCGAGCCCTATACACAACTGCTCGTTTCCTCGATTTTGCCGGCATGAGTGAACCAATGACCGCGATGATCGACATCACCAATGCCAAAAAGACTTTTACCATGCACCTGCAGGGCGGCGTCGAGTTGCCGGTCGTGCACGGCGTCTCGTTCCATGTCGAACCGGGCGAGTGCGTGGTGCTGTCCGGTCCGTCCGGCGCCGGCAAATCCTCGATCCTGAAAATGATCTTTGGCAATTACCGCTGCGACGGCGGCCGCATTGGCATCCGCCATCAAGGTGCCGTGATTGATCTCGCCGCCGCCGAACCGCGGCAGGTGCTCAGCGTGCGCCGCTCTACCATCGGCTATGTCAGCCAGTTCCTGCGGGCGGTGCCGCGGGTGGCGACGATCGACGTGGTGGCCGAGCCGTTGATCGCGAATGGAACGGCGCGCGCCGACGCGCGCGAAAAGGCTGGCGCCTTGTTGCGCCGTCTCAACATTCCCGAGCGGCTGTGGGCGCTGCCGCCGTCGACCTTTTCGGGCGGCGAGCAGCAGCGGGTTAACATCGCCCGCGGCTTCATTTCGGATTTGCCGATCCTGCTGCTGGACGAGCCGACCGCCTCGCTGGATGCCGCCAACCGCGCGGTCGTGGTCGAACTGGTCGGCCAGAAGAAGCGCGAGGGCGTTGCGATGGTCGCGATCGTCCATGACGACGAAATACGCCACCTGATCGCCGACCGCATCGTCGACGTGACATCATTTGCCGCCGCCGCATGAAGGAAGACGTGAGATGACTTCGACACCGCACGAAACCATCCTCGGTAACGCTCGCATCGTGCTGGCGGATCGCGTGATCGAGCGCGGCTGGGTCGCCACGGCAGATGGCAGGATTGCCGAATTCGGTGAAGGTGACGCACCCGCGGGCAGCGCAGACGCCAACGGCGACCTGATCATGCCGGGCCTGATCGAACTCCACACCGACCATCTCGAAATGCACTACGTGCCGCGCCCAAAAGTGTTCTGGGATCCGATCGCCGCGGTGGTCTCCTATGACGGCCAGTTGGCGACCTCTGGCATCACTACCGTGCTGGATTCGCTGCGGGTCTGGCGCGAGGACGGCGCCGAGGAAGTCGATGGCCGTGCCGGCATTCTGGCGGAAGCGATCACCACGGCACGCGATGCCAATCTGCTGCGCGCGGATCACTTCCTGCATCTGCGCTGCGAAATTCCGATGCCGAGCGTGGTCGAGGAGGCCAAGGAACTGATCGATCGGCCGGACATACGGCTGATGTCGCTGATGGACCACACCCCCGGCCAGCGCCAGTTCCGCGACGAGAAGAAGCTGCGCGAATATTATCGCGGCAAGGGTGCCGGGATGACCGACGCCGAGCTCGATGCGCTGTTTGAAAAGCGGTTCGCCTATCAGAAAGCCTATGCCGCGACCAATATGCGCCAGATCGTCGCACTCGCCCACCAATACGAGATCCCGCTCGCCAGCCATGACGACACGACCGATGAGAACGTCGCCGATGCGATCCAGGATCGCGTCTCGGTCGCGGAGTTCCCGACCACGATGGAAGCCGCGCGCGGCCTGCACCAGGCCGGCATCGGCATCCTGATGGGCGCGCCGAACGTGGTGCGGGGCGGTTCGCATTCCGGCAACATCGCCGCCGTCGATCTCGCCCGTGAGGGATTGCTCGACATCCTGTCGTCCGACTACATCCCTTCGAGCCTGCTGATGGCCGCACTGCAACTGCCGCAGCGCGCTCCGGCGATCGATCTCGCTTCCGCCGTCCGCACCGTCACCAAGACCCCGGCCGAAGCCGTCGGGCTTACGGATCGCGGCGAAATCGCAGTTGGCAAGCGTGCCGACCTGATCCGGGTACACGTCTCCCGCGATATCCCGGTGGTGCGCAGCGTCTGGCGGGAAGGGGAGCGGGTAGCATGACGGAAACACTGACGCTTGCGGCCGGCGGTGCGAACGCGATCGGACCCGGTCGGCTCGTTCTCGTCGTCGGTCCCAGCGGGGCCGGCAAGGATACGCTGCTTGGCTTGGCGAAGGCCGCCTGCGCCGACGATTCCGAAATCGTGTTTCCGCGTCGCGTGATCACGCGCGAGGCCTCGTCGTCCGAGGACAATGAGGAAGTGAGCGCCGGTACCTTTCAGGAGGCGGTCGAGCGTGGTCATTTTGCCGTGCATTGGGAAGCCCATGGCCATCGCTACGCGCTGTCGCGGGCTATCGATGACGATATCCGCGCCGGGCGCACCGTGGTGGCCAATGTCTCGCGCACCGTGATTGCCGGGATGCGCCGTGCCTATGCCGACGTCGTGGTGATCTCGATCACGGCACCGCCGAACGTGCTCGCGGAGCGTATCGCGCTGCGGGCGCGCGGCAGTGACGGCATCCACGCACAGCGGCTGAACCGCGCGGTCGAGGATGCCTCAGCGGCGCCCGACGTTACCATCGTCAATGTCTCGAGTGCCGAGTATCACGCGCGCCAGTTCGTGAGGATCATCAAGGGCGAGAAGTGGGTTGAATAGGGAGATGTGTTAATGACTGTGGTTGCGACCATCGAACAGCTCGAAGCCATCTACGGGTTTCCCAACGATGCCTCGACCGTCAAGGTCGCCGACCGTGTCACGCCGTCCTATCGCACGCTGATGGACCAATCACCGTTCGCAGCGCTGGCGACTTGCGGGCCGGAGGGGCTCGATTGCTCGCCGCGCGGCGATCTGCCGGGCTTTGTTCGCGTTCACGACGACAAGACGCTGATGATGCCGGACCGCCGCGGCAACAATCGCTGCGATTCGCTGCGCAACATCGTACGGGATCCGCGGGTGGCGCTGTTGTTCCTGATCCCGGGTTCCGGCAGCACGCTGCGCGTCAACGGCCGCGCTTACGTCTCGGCCGATCCCGACCTGCTGCAATCATTCAAGGTGGACGGCAAGGCGCCGCGCACGGTCATCGTCATGACAGTCGAGGAAATCTATTTCCAGTGCGCCCGTGCCATCGTCCGCTCCGACCTCTGGAACCCGGACAAGCGGGGCGATCCGAAGAGCCTGCCGACGCCCGGCCAGATCCTGGCCGAGATGAGCGACAACACGGTCGGCGGCGACAAATACGACCGTGAATGGCCGGAGCGCGCACGGCAGACGATGTGGTGAGCACATAGTCGTGAGGTCGATACCGGTTCACATCGAGAAAACGCGTCGAACAAGAAAAGGTGATTACGCCGCCAGGTCGAGCAAAAGCTGTGAAGAACCTCGGACCAGCACCTTGCGGCCCGTCCGCGTGATCACGGCGACATCGCCGCTCATGGCAACAAGTCCCAGCGCCATCAGGCTTTCGATCGCGTAGCGGCCGATTGGCAGCCGTGGCGATGTTGCGGTGCGCAACGCTTTCAGCGCTTCCCACTGGCCGGGCGTGAGCTCGTAATCGAATTCGTCTTTCATGGCGCCTTAAGTCTCCCAGTTCTTGGGTCGCCTCATAGCGAGCGCACATGAAGTTCGTGCGACCACAACGAGTCAGGATTTCGACGGATGGTGACGCGCTGTCACATCATCGTGTCATTGGAATCGATCGATTGTTTCGAATCACGCGAGGCAGCCGGACAAAAAACGCTGGCGCAGATCGCGTGAGCAGGAGGCGTCGAAAAGATCACCTCAATCGCCGCAACCTTTAGTGGCCAGGTCCCTAACAAAACGTAAATTTTCGGACTCGTAACAACACGGGCTGCCGCTGCGGCGGCGGTTCCGCGCCCCAGGTCGTCGTTGCCATGATGCACATTTGATTAAAGGCACCTTTCAAGTCTGCGCCCGAGACTTCACTGCGATCACACCAATGGTGTGCAAGGTGGGCTCCAAGGAATCAGGAGAACCTTCATGGCCGCCGAACTGCAGTCCGCCAAAGCCGAACCCGGCACCGACACGCGCCGCGCGATGCGTCTGCTCATCGTCGACGACGATATCGTGCAGCAGGAATTGCTGAAGCGGGCAGCCGGTCGTTCCGGGTTCGAGATCGTCGTCGCCGGCTCCTGCGGTGAAGCGATACGCCATCTGGAAACCGACGGCTTCGAATGCGTGATGCTCGATCTCGAACTCGCGGACGGCGACGGTATCGAAGTTTGCAAGGCCATGGTGCGAACGAAATATTCCGGTGCGCTGATCATCATCAGCGGCACCGATTCGCGCCGTCGCTCCAGCGCCCGAGCCTATGCCAGGTCGCTCGGCATTGTAGCGCAGGGGTTGCCGAAACCGGTCGATCTCTCCTCGCTCCGGGTGTGCCTCGCCAATCTGGGCAAGGACATCCAGGGCCTGCCGGCGATCCACGACTGGGGCGGCGCCTTCGTCGGCCGCACCAAGGAAGCCCACCGCGCGAAGGCTATCCCCGTCGTACGCTCGCGCCGCCGTCAACAGGCAGCGTCACGCCCGTAACGAAGCTCGCTTCGTCAGAGGCCAGAAACAGCGCGGCATTGGCGACATCCCAGCCGGTGCCCATTTTCTGGCGCAACGGCACCTTGCTGTCGCGCTCGGCCTCGACCTCGGCGCGGCTCTTCTTGAACTCGCGGGCGCGGGTGTCGACCGCCATCGGCGTATTCATCAGTCCGGGCAGGATGACGTTGGCGCGTATGCCGTATTGCGCGTTCTGGTAGGCAAGCTGTTCGGTAAAGGAAATCATCGCCGACTTGGTCGCCTTGTAGGCCACATAGGGATAGGTCGTGATCGCCGCCATCGACGAGATGTTGATGATGACGCCGCTCTTTTGTTGGCGCATGATCGGGATCACGTGCCGGGCGGCGAAAATGCAGCTCTTCAGGTTGATCGCCACGCAGCGGTCGAACGCTTCCTCGGTGATGTCGAGCAGTTCGGCATCGCCGCCCGACAGGCTGACGCCGACATTGTTGTGCAGCACGTCGATGCGGCCCCAGCGGCCATGCGCGTCCGCCACCATCGCCTTGAGGTCGGCATTTTTGGTGACGTCGGCCTTGAACGCCGTCGCGGTGCCGCCTTTGGCGGCGATCATATCGGCGGTTTCCTGGGCGGAGCCAAGGTTGTGATCGACGCACAGCACCTTGGCGCCTTCGCGCGCGAACGTCAGCGCGGTGGCGCGACCGTTGCCGATGCCTTCACCGGGGCTCTGGCCGGCGCCGACGACGATGGCGACACGATCTTTCAGACGCATTTCAGTTCACTCCCGGGATCGGGTACTGTTGCAGTACCTCTTTGTAATAGGGTTCGTTGTCCATCTTCATCGTCGCCAGCACGCGGACCACGGCGCAATAGAAGGCGATGGTGAGCACGAGATCGGTCATGTGCTCGTCGGAGAGCTCCTTCTTGATCTCGGCAAAGGTCGCATCCGACATCGCCAGCTCACGCACCATCTCGCGGGCGCCGCGCAAAATCGCTTTCGCCAGCGGTTCGAGCTTCGACGGCTTGCCCTCGGTCTCGGCCATCATGGCGACGATATCGTCGTCGGTGACGCCGAATTCCTTGCCGATCTTGACGTGATGGGTGAACTCGTATTCGGACTTTTCCATCCAGCCGACCTGAAGGATCGCGAGTTCGCGCAGCCGCGGGTCGAGCTTGCTCTTGTGACGGATGTAGCCGCCCAGGCCGCTGAAAGCCCGCGCCATGTCGGGCGAGTTGACCAGCAGCTTGTGCAGGTTGGTGTTGCGCTTGAGCATGTCGCGATATTCGGGGGCGACCTGGTCGGCTTCGAGATAGGGCAGGCGGGCCATTTTTTTGTTTTTCCTTGTTTGGCGCTGTCGAAATTGAACGCGGCGATTAGCCGTAAAGCGCTTTATGCTCGCGTTCAAAATTGGCGTAGGAATCCTTCATGCTCGCGAGATTGAGCAGCATGGTGGCGACCGGCTTTTCGTTCGTCCCGAACACGGTCGTTCGCACCCACATGCTTTCGGTGCGGCGGCTGCCGCTCAGCGCCACAACCTCGCGCTCGGTGCTATAGGTCTCGCCGGGGAAAAGCGGCCCGCGCAGCAGGCGGATTTCCTGATCGGCGAACAGCCCGACCGCCGGTCCGCGGATCGGCAACCGATCCTCGCGGGCGCGGTATTGAAACAGCACGCTCAACATTTCAAAGGGGATGATGGCCCGCCCCCAGGAATTGTGCTCCTGCGAGTAATACGCCGACGGTTCGGTGATGACCTTCAGCTTCTGGGCCAGCGAGAACGGGTAGAGATCGCCCATGTTCTGGTCGAAATCCATTTTCACCGTCTGCCGGCCGGTCTTCATGCCGACCTTCAGATCGGCGAGAATCACGGGGTCGGCGAGCGGCTTCAGTTCGCCGAGCCGCCGGTGAAGCGCGGTTTCCGTGCCGTCGCCGCCGACCGAGGCGGTGCCGCGCAGAAGCTCGGTGCCGTCGCGCTTGGTCATACCGATCGCGCAGGTCTTTTGACCTGGCTTCGGTTTCTCGATGTTGGCCTGGACTTCCTCGCCCTCGAAGGCCGGATTTCGGTAATGCGCGGACAGGCAGCCGGTCTCGAACCAGGCGTTGCCCCAGATCCGCTCGCACAGCGGCGCAAACTGGCTGAAATGGGTCGGGCCTTCGATGGTGCCGCCCTGAAAGCCCAGCTTCCGTGCGGTCGCATCGTCGTGGATCGAGGCGTGGGAATCGTAGACCTGCGCATGCAGCATCTGCGCCGGCTTGCGCCACGGCCCGATGAGCAGATTGCCGCTCTCCAACAGCTCGGTCGTGAACGCGGCTTCCGTCATCGCTGGCATCCTTTTGGCGTCTCCCTTTACCGTCAGCGTTTCAAAGAAGCGGGGTTTCGGCAAGGGCCGATCAAACGTCCACAGGTGCCGAGATATGTCCTGCGGCCATGGATTCACGCTGGGCACGCATGGCAAATTAGGTACATTCTAATAGAAATGAGACCGGTTCGGAGCAACTGGCGGCACCAAAGCGCGCGGGGGAATGGATAATGGCGTTGATGGAAGTTGGGTTGGACGACAAGTACCGTCTGGATGCGAAGCGGATTTTCCTCTCGGGTACCCAGGCGCTGGTCCGGTTACCCATGTTGCAGCGCGAACGCGACCGCGCGCAGGGCCTCAACACCGCGGGCTTCATCTCCGGCTACCGTGGTTCGCCGCTCGGCATGTACGATCACGCGCTGTGGCGCGCCAAAAGCTTCCTTAAAGAACATGACATCGAATTCGCGCCGGGCCTGAACGAGGACCTGGCGGCGACCGCGGTGTGGGGCAGCCAGCAGGTCGGCATGTTTCCCGGCGCCAAGGTCGATGGCGTGTTCGGCATCTGGTACGGCAAGGGCCCCGGCGTCGATCGGTCGCTGGACGCGCTCAAGCATGCCAACTCGGCCGGCACTTCGCCGAACGGCGGTGTGATCGCGCTCGCCGGTGACGACCATGGCTGCCAGTCCTCGACGCTCGCCCATCAGAGCGAACAGGTGTTCGCATCGGCCTTGATGCCGATCGTCAATCCGGCGACGCTGCAGGATTATCTCGATCTCGGCATTCTCGGCTTCGCGCTGTCGCGCTATTCCAGCTGCTGGGTCGGCTTCAAGGCGATCTCGGAGACGGTGGAAAGTTCGGCCTCGATCGTCAGCGATCCCGATCGAATCAGGATCATCATGCCCGACGATTTCGAGATGCCGCCCGGCGGGCTCAGCATCCGTTGGCCCGACGCGCCGCTGGACCAGGAGCGCCGGCTGCACGGCCCGAAGATGGACGCGGTGGCGGCGTTCACCCGCGTCAACCGTTTCGACCGCATCGTGCTGGATTCGAAGCCGGCACGGCTCGGCATCATGGCGACCGGCAAGGCCTATCTCGATCTGCGGCAGGCGTTGTCCGATCTCGGCATTACGGACGCCGAGGCGCAGGCGCTGGGACTGCGCATCTACAAGGTGGCGTTGACCTGGCCGCTGGAGCAGTCCGGCGCCCGCGCCTTTGCCGAGGGCTTGCAGGACGTGCTGGTGGTCGAGGAAAAGCGCGGCTTCATCGAGGACCAGTTGCTTCGCATTCTCTACAACGTCGACGCCTCCAGGCGGCCCTCGGTGGTCGGCAAGCGCGACGAGACCGGCGCCACGTTACTGCCGAGCGAAGGCGAACTGACGCCGACCATAATCGCGGCTGCCGTCGTAGCGCGATTGCGCAAGCTCGGCCATCGCAGCCCTGCGCTGGAGCAGCGTCTGGCCAAGCTCGAGGCTTTCGATCGTCCGGCCGAGGGCGTCGCCACGGCGAAACTGACGCGGACACCGTATTTCTGTTCGGGCTGCCCGCACAACACCTCGACCAAGGTACCGGAAGGAAGCCGCGCGATGGCCGGCATCGGCTGTCACGGCATGGCGCTGTCGATCCCGGCCCGCCGCACCCAGACGATCTCGCATATGGGCGCGGAAGGCGTGGCGTGGATCGGGCAGGCGCCGTTCACGAGTGAACAGCATGTGTTCCAGAATTTGGGCGACGGCACCTACACCCATTCGGGTCTGCTGGCGCTGCGCGCTGCTGCGGCATCCGGCGTCAACATCACCTACAAGATCCTGTACAACGATGCGGTAGCGATGACCGGCGGCCAGCCCGCCGAAGGTGGGCTAACGGTGTCGCAGATCGCGCATCAGGTGTCGGCCGAAGGCGCAAAGCAGCTCGCCATCGTCACCGACGAACCCCAGAAGTATCCGCCGAACTATTTCCCGGCCGGCGCGACGATCCATCACCGCCGCGATCTCGACGCCGTGCAGAAGGAGCTGCGCGAGGTCAAGGGCCTCACGGTCCTGATCTACGACCAGACCTGCGCCGCCGAAAAGCGCCGCCGCCGCAAGCGCGGGCTCTATCCGGATCCGCCGAAGCGCATCTTCATCAACGAGCGTGTCTGCGAGGGCTGCGGCGACTGCTCGCAGGTGTCGAACTGCGTCTCGGTGCAGCCGCTGGAGACCGAACTCGGCCGCAAGCGGCGGATCGACCAGTCGAACTGCAACAAGGACTTCTCCTGCATCGAAGGCTTTTGCCCGAGCTTCGTCACCGTGCATGGCGGCAATCTCCGCAAGGCCGATCGCAAGGCGGCCGACCCGTCGGCGTTGTTTGCCGATGTGCCGCTGCCTGCTGTCCCCGCGCTGGACGGCGCGTTCAACATCCTCGTCACCGGTATCGGCGGCACCGGCGTCATCACCATCGGCGCGCTGCTCGGCATGGCGGCCCATGTCGACGGCAAGGCCTGCTCGACGCTCGACTTTACCGGGTTGTCGCAGAAGAACGGCGCGGTCATGAGCCATGTGCGCATCGCGCCGTCGGCGGACGACCTCGCCAATGTCCGCATCGGACCCGGCAGCGCCAACCTCATTCTCGGCTGCGACATCGTGGTCGCCACCTCGATCCCGGCGTTGAGCCGGGCCGAGCGCGGCCTTACCCGCGCCGTGGTCAATGCCGACCTGCTGCCGACCGCGAGCTTCGTGATCGACCCCGATATCGATTTCCAGGCCGGCGCGATGCACGACTCGCTCAATCAGGCTGTCCGCGCTTCCGACCTCGATGTTCTCGACGCGACCGGTCTTGCCACTGCGTTGATGGGCGACAGCATCGCCACCAATTCCTTCATGCTCGGCTTTGCGTTCCAGCGCGGCGCGATCCCGCTGTCGCTGGAGGCGATCATGAAGGCGATCGATCTCAACGGTGCGGCGATCGACATGAACAAGCAGGCTTTCTCCTGGGGCCGGCTCGCCGCGCATGACCTGCCGCGCGTGATCTCGGCTGCGCGCTTCAAGAATTCGGGCGCGGCGCCGGCCAAGCGCACGGTCGATGAGAGCATCGCGTTCCGCGCTGCGTTCCTCACCGACTATCAGAACGAGGCCTATTCGAAGCGCTACCTCAGCGAGGTGCAGCGTGTTCGCGCCGCCGAAGCCAAGGCGGCGCCCGGATCGCTGGATCTCACGGAAGCCTTTGCCAAAGGCCTGTTCAAGCTGATGGCTTACAAGGACGAGTACGAAGTCGCCCGGCTTTATACCGACGGCGAGTTTGCCAAGGCGCTGAAGGAGCAGTTCGACGGCGATCCGAGCGTCAAGGTCAGCCTTGCGCCGCCGATGTTTGCGTCACGCGACAAGAACACCGGACACCTGCGCAAGCGCGAATTTGGAGCGTGGATGTTCACGGCGTTCGGGTGGCTGTCGCGGATGAAGTCGTTGCGCGGCACGGCGTTCGATCCGTTCGGTTACACCAGCGAGCGCAGGATGGAGCGGGCGCTGCCGGGCGAATATTCGGCGATGATCTTCCGCCATCTCGATGCAGGAAAATCGCTCGATCTGCCGCGGCTGGTGGCGCTGGCGAAATCGGCGGAACTGGTGCGCGGCTACGGCCACATCAAGGAAGCCAATGTTGCGAAGTACCGGAAGGAATCAGCGCGGCTCGAAAGTGCGATCGGGCAGCCGGTTGCGCAGGCGGCCGAGTAGACTAATGACTCCGGCCGTGAAACTTTTCACGGCCGGCGTAGTTTGCCAGTAACCTTCTCGGCGGGAACGGCTGGAATTGCCGTGCCGACTTCCTACATGATGGCTGTAGTTGGTTTTTTCGTTGGTTCAGGAGGCCATTGATGGTCCTGAAAAGTGCATTTGCGACAGTACTTTGCGCCGGGTTCCTGACGATGGGCGGCGTGGCGATAGCGGACGAATATCGCCCGAGCGAGTTCCTGCGGCTCGATCTTTCCAAGGCTGTGCTCTCGCCGAAGCGGCTCGGGCCGGAGGCGGAATTTGCGCCGATTCCGATCGAAGCCAAAACGGATCGCGCGGAGGCCGGTACGGACGATTATGTCTGGCCCGAGTTTTCGACGCGTAGACCGCAAGCTGCGAAGTCTCAGGTCGTCAGGACCAGCGCCGAGCCGCCTCGCGCCGCGGTCCGCGTCAAGCTGGCGCAGCGGCACGGCAACCCGCTCGACGCGCAAGCGCGGGATACGCGAATTCAGACCTGGCCGTGCAAGTCCGGCGCCATGTGCGGCTGGCAGAAATAGACTGTTCTCCCTCGCCCCGCTTGCGGGGAGAGGGTTGGGGTGAGCGACTATCTGAGGAGTCAAGTTGCATTGGCGTATTGGGCACGCGCATCGCGTGCTTTTGCGTTGAGGCGG